>DAOLFO010000036.1:0-16777 GCA_035326305.1 Chitinophagaceae bacterium | reverse complement strand
GCTTACATGCTGATAAAGTTTGTCCTGCCACGGAAACTTATACCGGCCTTGTGGAGCTCGGCGTTGGCCTGATACCCGGGGGCGGAGGCACAAAAGAGTTTGCTCTGCGTGCGGCAGACGAAATGCACCACGATGAACCGGAAACCATTACGCTCAAAAACCGCTTCCTCACCATAGCCACAGCAAAAGTTGCCACTTCCGCTCATGAAGCATTTGAGCTCGGCATTTATCGCAAAGGACTGGACGAAGTAGTGATGAATATGGACAGGCGTATTACAGAAGCAAAGAAATCTGTGACAGAGATATATGACAGCGGCTATACCATGCCGGTACAGCGTACAGATGTAAAAGTGCTGGGCCGCTCTGCCCTCGGCGCTTTGTACGCCGGCATCAATGGTATGCAGCAGGCCGCCTATGCCACTGAGCATGATGCGCTGGTAGCACGCAAGCTGGCTTATGTAATGTGCGGTGGCGACCTGAGTGAGCCCACGCTGGTTTCTGAGCAATATTTGCTCGACCTGGAGAGAGAAGCCTTCCTGTCACTCTGCGGCGAAAGAAAAACGCTGGAGCGGATACAGGGTGTATTGAAAACAGGGAAGCCGGTGAGGAATTAATTGCAGCCTGATGCACACTGTGCTATTAAGCAAAGCTGCACTTCATCCGGCTCCTTTATGCGCCTGCAAAAATTTTACATATCCTGCAGCTAAGAAGATTATAAACAAAGAGGATGTAGTAGCGGAAAAATACTCTTTAAGACCCGGCAGGCTCTCCTGCTTATCAATCCCGTACTTAAAAGATAGTATTTCCTTTACAGGCGGAAGGCCGTATCTTCGGAACACTATTTAATAAACCCAAACCACCCACCATGCAATTCCAGGTAGTTGACTTCGCCAAAGACAGAGTCGTATACAACTTTACCGACTGCACCAGGGAAGAGCTGGAAAACAAGCTCCACCTGTTTTTTACCGCCGAAGGATATAAGTATAAAGGGGATAAAGACGGAGGAAAAATTTATACAAAGGGAAACAAAGCGCTCCGGGCCATTCTCGGCGCTTTCTGGAAATATTTTAAGCTATTTGTAGTGGTAAAAAATGAAAACAATCTATTCTCGGTCCTTGTACAAAAAGATGCCAGCGGGTTAATGGGCGGCGCCGTGGGCATGCACCAGGTAAAGAAAGAATTTACCCGGATAACCGAAGCATTCAAAACCTATTTCAGAAATTAAAGGCCACAGCCGGATCCGGCTAAATGAAATAAAAGAGCGGAACAGGCATCTGACTATCCTGTTCCGCTCTTTCTTTATTTTTTAAGTTTGAAGTTTAAGGTTTAAAGTTGTGGCAAAAAACCTTGAACCTTGAACTTTAAACCTTAAACTTCACACCTCCCCAACACACATTACCTGCTTTCAATCCTTCTGCTTTTATTTTCACCAGCTCTCCACAAACATTCCTTTAAATTTCGGGGCTTCCAGTTTTTCAAATACCGGCTTGAGCAGTGGCATCGCTTCTTCCTGCATGGCCGCCTGCCTGTTCAGCGCCATACGTGAAAATCCACCAGTGGTGATATAGCGCAGGGCGTACGCCAGGCAGGGCTCATCGGTATCGCCCCAGTTTTTGTTTACCCCGTCCGGCGATAATTGATCAGGAGCAAACCCGGAATAGTAGTCTGCATTCCCGCTTTTGTTCACTGTTTTAAATGAAACCGGGTAGAGTGCATATTCATACACCGGTATCGGGAAATACCCAACAGGCTTTCCATACGTAGTATCGCCAATGATCTTTACATCCATGTAAGGCTTCAGGTTATTGATCAGCAGCTCGCTGGCAGAAGCTGAACTGCCGGACACGATAAAGAATACCCTTGGCAGGTTAAGTGTGCCGGCTTTCTCGTACCTGATACTATTATTTGCTGCCTGGAAAATATTGTCGTAGCCCAGTCTTTTACGGATAAGCTGATGCTGGTTGTTTTGCAGGGTACTGTTGAAAATATACTGGTACATCACCTGGTCGTCCGCAGCACTGGGTGCAATAAGATTGGCCAGCGTATCCTGCGTCTCCACAGAACCGCCGGGATTGTAACGGAGATCCACTACCAACTCGTCAATAGCACTCGACTGAAAGTAAGAAAAGGCCACACCCAATTCATTACGGGAGGGCTGGCCAAAAAACTGGTTAAATACAAGATACCCCACTTTTTTACCACCTGCATTAATAATGCTTTTATGCAACACCGCATTGGCAGTAAACGCCGTTTTGCTAAGTGTGTGTGTCACTTTTGAATCATCCGGCTTAGTAAACTCAAAGCTGGCCGTAGCTCCTGCCCCGAAAAAAGTTTGGTTAAGCAGATCCACGCTGGCCTGGTTATAACCGATGGGGGTATTGTTGATCTTGCTGATATACCATCCCCGCTTCACTTCTGCCTGGCCCGCCGATGACTGATCATACACATATGTCACAAACCAGTAAATGGAATCAAGCGGTTGCGCAAAATCAATGGATGCAGCTTTAATAAAAAAACCATAATCCTTATCATCACCCGTTTGCAGCCCACCGGATTCTTCGGCTGTAGTAACAAAGCTGAAACGGTCAAGCGGTTGCAAGCCCCGGATGGCCGCCATTACATTATCGGCCGCCTTTTTTTCATCAGATCCGCTGTATTGCCTGGGGCGAAACTGCTCATAATCAGGAATAAGTTCCTGCCACAGGTATACTTCTTTTGAATAGAGATAAACAGAGTCCCGCAGCAAATCAAGCTTGCTTGGGTTACCACCTCCGCCCCCGCCACCACCACTTTCCTTTTTACAGGAAACTGCTGTCAGCAGCAGTACAAAAAAAACCGCCGGCATTACTGACAGCGTTATCCTACCAAATCGTTGAGTGCTTTGCATACAAACTGTTTTCTTTAATGTACGATAAGTAAAACCAGGACGAACTTAACGGACAAATGTACACACCTGCCCATTAACCGTTGTCACAGCTATGAAATTTACATCTTTTTACCTAAAATTATGCCGGAGCGCCGTACAGGTGTGCCCCAGGCGCTGAGTGCATTGATTATCAAAGAAATTCATTAATTTGATTACCTTCTGTACTATAAAAAATATGGGAAGCGCAGAAATTGATACCGTCAAAAAAGAGCTGCTGATCACATCCCGGATCATTACCTACGGGCATGCCGCTACGGCAGAGGTGACCGAAGATATCCGCGAAGAAATTGAAACACTATGGAATGAGCCGGCCGGCAGCATCCTGCTGGACAACCAGGCATTTTCTGTTCGCTTTATTATCACCGCTTCCTGCCATCCTGCGCTGCTGCCGGAAGAAATATTCAGTAATACCGACCCCTGCAATAACTACTTCCGCATCGAAGCGTTTTCGATGAACCATATTTCTTTTGTAGACGGCCTTGGCTGCAATACCGGTTATTTCAAGCTGGACAACCTGTATAAAGGATCGACCACTGCCGCACACGAATACGGTCATACGCTGGGGTTAAAGCATCCCCGCGATCTTGATTTAAGAGGCAAAGGAATACCGGGCATCATGTATCCCAGGGGCACGCTGGTTGACCCGGAATTTCAGTACAATCCTGCTGCCCGCTCCGGCGACAATACCAATGGCGGCACCATGCACCCCCGCTACAGGAAGGTGCTTCCCGCTGATATTACAGCCCTGCAGCTGCCTAAAGTCAGTTTTAAGAATGGCAAGGCTGCCATTGGTGATTTTACCAGCCTGTGGCACCCGGATCATGCCGATCTAAAGGGAAATAAGTGAGCAGGCTTCAAATAACAAGAAACAAATAAGGAAAAATCAAAAACAGTACCGGCAAATCGCCAAATCAGTCATTTGTCGTGAATCGTCAATCGTGAACCGGGCGCTTGCAGCTAATGGCTCAGTAAATTCGTAAATCTAAATCGAAACTCGTTATTCGTTATGCTATCCTCACAGATGCCTCCTGCGTCAGCATAACAAGAGACTGAAAGCAGACGACGAGCAACAGCCAACAGTCAACGGCTGTCAATCGGCAATCGTGAATCGGTGCGCCGTACATTTTACATCGTACTTCGCACATCTTGCAAATCGGCAATGGAGAATCGTCAATCGAATGACGGAACCACAACCGGCAAGCTATTCGTAAATCTAAATTCGGAATTCGTAAATCGGGATGCCTCCTGCGCCGGCATGACAAGAGACTGAAAGCAGACGACGGCCAATGATCATCGACCAACGACCAGCACATCATTCGTAAATCTTAAATCAAAATTCGTAATCCGCCAGGCTATACATCATCATGCTTCCAGCAGCTTTCCCAATGCGCTTTCCAATGAAGGATACTGGAAAATAAACCCTTCCCCGTGCAGCTTGTTGCAGCTCACTGTTGTACTTTTTAATATTTCCACACTCATTTCCCCCAGCACAATTTTTAAAAGAAAAGAAGGGATATGTATGGGCATAAAGAAATTTCCTTTTTTCTTTTTTCCCAATGCTGTCATCAATTGCTTATTGCTTACTGGAAGCGGGGCTACCGCATTGTATACACCCTCCATTTTCCCGTTTTCCAGGGCTTGTATATAAAGGCGAACCAGATCGCTTATGTGTATCCAGCTTACTACCTGCCGCCCGCTGCCCATTACAGCCCCTATGCCCCACTTCAGTGGTTTTAAAAATTCTTTCAAGGCCCCGCCTTCCCTGCTCAGCACAATACCGGTACGCAGCTTTACCAGCCTTTTGCCCTGCATGGCAAAACTGTCTGCCGCCTGCTCCCAGGCCAGGCAGGTATTACCTAAGAAGTCTGCATAAGCCGGGTCCTCTTCTGTAAAAGGTTTTGGATTAGGAATAACCGGATCCGGTCCGTACCAGCCAATAGCCGATGCAACTATCACTGCTTTCAGCTTTGCTCCATGCAGCTTCACCGTATCTGCCAGCAGCTTTGTCGGGATAACCCTGCTGTCTTTAATTTCACGTTTCCGTTTTTCCGTCCATCGCTTATCTGCCACACCTGCACCCGCCAGGTGAATTAAGTAATCAGCATCTTCCACTATTTGCTTATCAATAATACCCTCACCGGGATTCCAGTAGCTATACCGTACACCTGCAGAATAATCAGCAGGCTGCTGCTGCCGGGAAAGGATGGTAACGGTGTATCCTTTCTTCAGCAATTCGGCGGTAAGCGCCCTGCCGGTTAATCCTGTTCCCCCGCTGATCAGAATATTGCTCATGGTATTGATACTGTAATGTACACAACAATTGCGTAGCAAGATGGTTGAATATACCGAAGTGCTTACCTTTAATGCATGTATAAGCAATTTTCTTTCCAAATTGCCTTTCAGCATACCTGTATGTTTTCAGCAGGCATTCTAATTGCAATAACTGCTACGGCACAAGACCCACGTGCCACAGAGATCTGGGAACCTAAACCCAAAGTAATAACCCCTGCCCCCGCTGCCCAGGGCGCTCCGTCTGATGCCATCATTTTATTTGATGGTAATAACCTGGATGAATGGGTATCGGTAAACGATACAGCAAAAGCAGCAGCATGGATAGTAAGCAACGGCAGTTTTACCGTAAAAAAGGGTACAGGCAATATACAAACCCGCCGCTCCTTTCTCGATTACCAACTGCATATAGAGTGGAAAATACCGGAAAACATTACCGGGTCGGGACAGGCCCGCGGCAACAGCGGCGTATTCCTCGCCGCTACGGGAAAAGGAGATGAAGGGTATGAAATACAGGTGCTCGATAATTACAACAATGAAACGTATGTCAACGGGCAGGCGGGAAGCATTTACAAGCAGTTCATACCATTGGTAAATGCCTGCAAAAAGCCCGGTGAATGGCAGAGCTATGATATTATCTGGACAGCGCCCCGCTTCAATGAAGACGGCAGCCTGAAATCACCCGCACGCATCACTGCCTTTCACAATAGTGTGCTGATACAAAATAATGTGGAACTAAAAGGCATCACCGTATATGCGGGCCCGCCCGCTTACAAAAAAAGTCATGGTGCCTCTCCCATCAAGCTGCAGGACCATGGCGACCCGAGCGAACCCATCAGCTACCGCAATATCTGGATACGTGAATTATAAAAATCACTGATGAAAAAAATCATACTGTACACTTTTCTTTGCTGTGCACCGGCCACTATTGTTTATGCACAAAAAAATTCAGATACCGTATATACCGGCAACCCGTTATTTCCCGGCTGGTATGCGGATCCGGAAGGCGTTATCTTCAAGAATAAATACTGGATTTATCCTACTTACTCGGCTCCTTACAACAAGCAGGTGTTCCTGGATGCATTTTCCTCTGATGATCTTACTAACTGGAAAAAGCACGAACGCATCCTCGATACCACGGCTGTAAAATGGGCCTGGCGGGCTATGTGGGCGCCGGCCATTGTGGAGAAGAAAGGAAAATACTACCTGTTCTTTGGAGCAAACGATATACAAAGTGATCAAGAGCCCGGGGGAATTGGCGTGGCAGTATCAGATAAGCCGGAAGGGCCGTTTAAAGATCATATCGGCAAGCCGCTGATTGATAAATTTCATAATGGCGCCCAGCCTATTGACCAGTTTGTATTTAAAGATAAAGATGATCAATACTATATCATCTACGGCGGATGGCGGCATTGCAATATTGCCAGGCTCAATGATGATTTTACCGCTATTGTTCCATTTGCAGACGGCACCTTATTCAAAGAAATCACGCCATCCGGCTATGTGGAAGGGCCGGTAATGTTTATCCGCAATGGCAAATATTATTTTATGTGGTCAGAAGGCGGCTGGACCGGCCCTGATTATAGTGTGGCATATGCCATAGCAGATTCTCCGTTTGGCCCTTTTCAGCGTATTGATAAAATCCTGAAGCAGGATCCGGCAATTGCTACCGGAGCAGGGCACCACTCGGTAATACAACTACCGGGAAAAGATGAATGGTATATTATTTATCACCGCCGCCCGCTGGGCGAAACAGATGGCAACTTCAGGGTGACCTGTATTGACAAAATGGAGTTTGATGAGAAAGGGCATATTAAGCCGGTAAAGATTACAAATGAAGGAGTACAGCGGCAACTGTTAAGATAGTTGCATAATAGTGTTTACCCGTAATCATTCTAAGGCAACGGGAATTTTGCAGCATCCTTTATGTACTTTGTAAGATCACCCAGCATCTGTCAAATCGTTTATTTCGTAGATCATCCATTTTTATCCAGAAATAAAGACGCCCGCCATCTCCCCACATCATACCGCTTTCCCTTTCGTCAGAATCCACCTGGAACAGTAATAGCCAGTCAGCAGCCTGTTTTGCCAGCTCAATCCCGTCTTTGCCTGCCGGAATATGATAAGCACTTTGCCCCTGCGCAATCAGTTCGCAGCCCAACTCCATATCTCCAGATGCATCTGCATAGCCAAGCAGCTTTGTACTCCGGTGGTATATTTCGTCCCAAATAGCGTTATCATACTTATTTATTTCTTCTTCCGTCATTCTTTCTGTTAAATAATTTTTATCCGGATAAGGAAGGGATACCGAAGGCTCAAAAACCAGCTTGCAGGCATCATAGATAAAATAGTCTTCCAGGCCACCGGGAGCAGAACGCCTCATTAAATCTTTGACCGAACCATCATAATAGTATACCCTGAACATATTTTTATCATAAGCATTATCTCCCCAGGCGTCCTGCATACCTGTGTAAAAAAAATACAGGATACCGGTTGACGGCAGTAGCCCCGACTGATCATAAGGGATTAAATCACTCATATTAACCTGCCCTATGAAGGATAATGGCTTACCCGTATCATCAGTAAACCATTCCACACCTTTCGGCAGATCAGGTAGTCCGCCCATTTTACTTTTCCCCACCGGCATAGCAGACTCATCCTCCGTTTTAGCTTCTACCAGCACCTCATGCTTCATGTACGCTTTTAAAAAATCCCAGTGCTGCGAAAGCCCTGCTTCGTCTATTTTTCTCTTCAGGCTCCCTTCTGTTTGTGCGTTGCGCTTCGGGCTATGATAATCATTGGTAAAGATTTTTTGGCGGGGCATGGTCGGTATTTTTCGGTTATAGACTGAAAGTACAATCAGGGCTGCCAGTAATACGCCAGCCAGCAGGGGTAGTATAATCAGGTATTGGTTCTTCATTTATATTAGTTAGCGCCAAATAAATTTAAGCAGAAGCAGAAATCTATTGCGTAACTGCGGAATGAAAAAACAAATATTTTTTTCTGAAATAAATAAGGAAGTCCAAACCAGTCTTTTAAATATTTCTCTTTTACAGATTCTATACGAAGCATACCCTTCCAAAAAACAAACCCCGGTGCAGACACACCGGGGAAACAACTAAAAACACTAAGCCATTTAAGCAGGCTTCATTGGAACGAAAACATCAGTCTGGTTTTTTACCGTCTAAAAATGTATTGATTGTGCTGATCTGCACCTGGTCTTGCTGGTCTTTTTTGACCTCGTAGCTGCTGTAGAAGCTTTCTATATGTGAGGCACTGTTGTACAATTCCATATTGCGGCGAATGTAAGCCGGCACAGTCTCAAACTCATTATTGGGGTCTGCGCCGTTTACGTTGAATGACAAGTTTCTCAACTTGTGCAAACGTTCGGCCGCCCTACGTTTTTGCTCATCAGCTTCGTTCCCGGATTCACGGGACTCCTCAGCTTCGGTGGACAAAGGTGGTTGAGCTTGATGGGCCAACGGCTCATCCGCCGCCGGAATGTCATCCCTCTCTACCAGTTGCATTTGCAGTTCGGAGATTTCCTCCTCATGGTTCGCATTCGCTTCTGGCTGAAGGACCGGCTCTTCCGCAGGCTTTACAGAGGCACCAGCCTCCGTATTGGATACTGCGTAGATATTGGACGGCCTGGCCAGGTAGCCTCCCGATGCTGCAGACAACGGGGTACTATTTTTATCATCATTGGATGGTGTGATCGAAACCGGGGCTTTTGCTACAGGATGATTGCCGGTAATTACAGAGGATGCAGATGAAGAATTGGTAACCGAATATAGCGCATCATTTGTCTCTGCGCCCAACATTTTACCAACAGTATTATTACCGTCTGCTTCATTCGTAATTTTACCAGGTATTTTTTCTTCACTACTCATATCCAGATGCAGCAGTGTGATGGGTTCTTCTTCACGAATCTCACCTGTCACCACCATATCATTCATAGATGGCATAGGTGCATCTGCAATGAACTCTTCCACCAGGCTGGGTGCCAGTGGATCGATTTTAGCCGTTACTACCGGCTGTATCTTTTTTTCATTTTCTTTCTTTTCCTCTGCAGTGCCTAATACCATCACTATCTTCTCTTCTTTCTTCGGCTCTTCTTTTTTCGGAGCCTGCTGCATAAACGGATCTTTATACTCAAAACCTGTTGCAATCAGGGTAATGCCCACCTTGTCTCCAAGCGTATTATCATACCCCAGGCCGAGGATCACATCGGTGCCTTCACCGGCCTGGCTCAGCAGGTGGCTTTGAATCACTTCCACCTCATCCATTGTAAATTCATGCTCACCTTCGGCTGAATTAATATTGATAAGGATCCACTTGGCGCCACGGATATCATTATCGTTCAGCAGTGGTGAGTTCAGCGCCTCTTCAATGGCCTTATGCGCCCTGTTTTCTCCTGATGCTGCAGCACTTCCCAGTATGGCCACACCACCATTGCGCATTACGGTACATACATCAGCAAAGTCCACATTGATCTGGCCGGTGCTGTTGATCACATCGGTGATACACTTAGCTGCAGTGGCCAGTACATTATCTGCCTTAGCAAAGGCTTCTTTCATTTTCAGGTTGCCAAACTGGTGCCGCAGCTTATCATTGCTGATCACCAGCAGCGTGTCTACATACTGCTTCAGTGTTTTGATACCGTCTTCTGCCTGCTGCTGGCGCTTTTTGCCTTCATAGGCAAACGGTGTGGTAACAATGCCCACTGTCAGTATTCCCAGGTCTTTACAGATCTTAGAAATAATAGGAGCGCCACCGGTACCTGTACCACCGCCCATACCGGCGGTGATAAAAGCCATCTTGGTATTTACTTCCAGGATATTTTTCAGTTCCTCCAGCGATTCTTCCGTTGCCTGCCGGCCAATCTCAGGATTAGCGCCTGCACCAAGCCCCTGTGTAAGATGAGGGCCCAGTTGCACACGATTGGGGATAGCACTGTTGGCCAATGCCTGCGCATCCGTATTGCATATAATAAAATTAACGCCTTCTATATGCTGGCTGTACATGTGATTGACGGCATTGCCCCCGCCGCCACCCACACCTATTACTTTGATGATGGATGATTTTTCTTTTGGCAAATCAAAGTGTATCATAGTTATCTGTTTATAGCCCGTTCCTTTTCACAGGATGCCCGGGATTGTTGAATGAATGGGATTAGCTTATCATGGGTTGTTATTAGCGGAGCGGCTTATCTTCCTCTTCTTTAAACAGGTCAATAATGCCATCTTTGAACTTGCCCCAGAAATTATTCAGGCTCCTGCGCTGTTTTATTTTTTGCTCGGCCACTACTGTTTCTGCGCTATCCTCTGCCACGGTTGCTGCATCTTCTTCCACCACCACTTCCGCTTCGCTCCGTTTCAGGGTTTCAGGCACTTCCACTTTACGGTAAGCCGTCTCAAAACGTTTACGGTTATGCTCATAGTCATCATACCCTTTCAGGATAAGGCCGATGCAGGTAGAGTAAGTTGGCTTGGCCAGCTCTTCAATATGCCCCGCAGCCAGGTGCTCATTCGGAAATCCGATACGTGCCGGCAGGCCGGTTACATATTCTGTCAGTTGCTTCAGGTGCTTTAATTGCGATCCGCCGCCCGTCAGCACCACGCCGCCATTCAGCGCTTTGTTGTCAAGGCCTACCTGCTTCAGGTGGTAAGTAACAAAATCCATGATCTCATTCATGCGTGCCTGGATAATGTTGGCCAGGTTTTTCACACTGATCTCTTTGGCAGGCATGCCGCGCAGCCCGGGAATAGTGATATATGCATTCGCTTTTGCCTCATTTGCCAGCGCTGATCCAAACTGCACTTTCATTTGCTCCGCCTGCGTTTTCAGCACGCCCAATCCTGTCTTGATATCATTGGTAATATTTTCCCCGGCAAAAGGAATAACAGCCGTATGCTTCAGAATGCCTTCATAAAACACTGCCAGGTCGGTAGTACCACCGCCTATATCCACAATGGCCACACCTGCTTCCAGGTCTTCCTGCGCCATTACGGCGGCGGAAGAAGCCAGTGGCTGCAGCACTAAGTCTTTTGTATGGAGCCCGGATTTCTCCACGCTGCGGTTAATGTTCCTGATAGCGTTTTTATCACCGGTGATAATATGAAAATTAGCACCCACCTTCACGCCGCCATAGCCAATGGGATTAGGAATGTTTTGAAAATTATCTACAGTAAATTCCTGCGGGATGACATCAATGATCTGATCGCCTGCAGGTATATAAGTTTTATACTGGTCAGCTATCAACTGATCAATTTCCCGCTGGCTGATCTCTTCATCAGTAGACTGGCGCACGATGTCTCCGCGGGTTTGCAGGCTCTTAATATGATGGCCGGCAATGCCTACGTATACATCTTTAATATCCAGGTTGGGGTTAGAGGCAAAGCAATTATCCAGCGCAGTGCGTATCGCCTTGATCGTTTCGTCAATGTTGAGCACCTGCCCATGCTTTACACCATTTGAATTTGCTTTCCCAAATCCAAGTATCTCCAGCTTTCCAAACTCGTTTTTCCTGCCGGCAATGACGGCAATCTTGGTAGTGCCGATGTCAAGGCCGACAATAATGGGTTGTTCCGTGTTCATGTTATGTTGTTTTAGTTGTTTCAGAAATCCATCGCTTGTTAACCACCTGCATTAATTTTTTCGTGCAGGCATCACTGCTTTGGGCACGTTCTTTTCAACAGGTTTTGGATCAGCGCTGCTTTTTTTCTCAGCGCTTTTTTTATCATCGGGTACGGAATTTTTTTTCGGGCTCTCTGCTTTTACCGGCTTATCAGCCACGGGTTCCTTACGGCTGGTTTCTTTCGCCTCTTCTTTCTTTTCCCCTTCCGGCTTTGCGGTGGTCATGGCCGCCTGTTCTTCGCTATTTTTTTCTGCTTCCTTTACCTGCTGCAGCATACGGTTTACCGCTCTTTTTAATTCGGCTGCATCCACTTTCGGGTTTTCACTTTTTGCAGCCACCACCTGTCCTTTAAACCTTACATCTATTGTTTTATACTTACCAAACCCTGATTTGCCCAACACCTGCTTATAAAACGCAAGCAGGTTTGCCAGCTTCTGCTCCATATTATTGCTATCGCCCAGCCTGATAATATGATTGCCAACCAGCGGGATCATATCGTATTCCCACTGACCGGGACCTGCATTCACCAGGTCTATTTGCGATACCTGTGCCGACCAGAAAGGATGAGACCCGATATAGGCCGCCACCGTACAAAGGCCGCTGACCAGCAGACTGTCTGCCTTTGCTGATATTTTCTTTTCCGGAAACCCTGTAAACACAGGAAGCCTCGCCGGCACTTTATCAGAAAGCTGCATCTGCATACCCGTTGCATCAAAATAAAATGACCGGCCACCTGATGTAAACACCCTGGCCACAGGCTCCCGCTCTGTTACCTTTATATGCAATACATTTTTATTATCAAAATACAGTTGCGATTCTTTCACCCATTGGTTGCCCGCCAGCAACTGCTCCATATTGGCCAGGTCAAAAGCGGTGCGGGGCTGTCCTTTGATATCGCCTTTGGTAGCCGCTTTCAGCAGCTTTACAATGTCTTTTTCATCCAGGAAAAGATCTTCGCCTTTTACTCCCTGTATGGAAATAACATAATCGCGGCAGGCATCTTTCCGCTGCCTTCCCATAGCAGCAATCAGCAGCATGAGCATACCGCCGCCTATCACCACCCACATGGCAATGAATAAAAATTTTCGTATGGTTGATTTTGTATTCACTTTTATTTCTTTATCAAAATTTCCCTGATCGGCTGCACCAGCGTATCTATATCACCGGCCCCTGCAGTGATGAGCAGGCCCGGCAGGCTCCCGGATTTTTTTTCTGCTTCCAGTGTTTTCAGCACTTGCTCCTTCTGCATCACTTTTACCTTTGTATTCTTCATCCGCTCCTGCAACATTTCACTTGATACACCCGGTATTGGCCTTTCCCTGGCTGGGTAAACGGGCAGCAGCCATACTTCATCCGCAGTATCCAGCACCGCTGCAAACTCCGCAGCAAAATCACGGGTACGGGAAAAAAGGTGCGGTTGGAAAATCAGCCGGTTGCTGCATCCGCTAAACAGGCTAAAGGCCCCGCCGGTCAGCGCTTTCAACTCTTCGGGATGATGAGCATAATCATCCACATACACCACATCATTTTGCCTGACGATATATTCAAACCGCCGCTTTACTCCTTTAAAAGAACTGACCGCTTTTTTAATTGCTTCATCCGCTATGCCCAGCAGCACGGCTACTGCTATGGCGGCTGTCATATTTTCCACGTTATGCCCGCCTCCCATATTCAACCGCAGGTTTTTTATCTGCCTGTCGCCAATCACCACATCAAAATCATAACCACCTTCCCTCATCACCACATTTGCTGCATATGCCTGTGCACCGGAATGAGCGCTGCCATACGACAGGTAGTTTTGTTTCTTCAGCGCTGCTTCATGCTTCAGGCCCTGCCTGGCAATCAGCCAGCCACCCGGCAGCAGCTTACCGGCAAAATCGATAAAAGCCTGTTCCACTGCTCTGGCATCACCGTAGATGTCAAGATGATCGGCATCCATAGATGTAATCACCGCAACAGAAGGCGTTAATTTCAAAAAGCTCCTGTCGTACTCATCAGCCTCCACCACACATACATTCCGCTCATGGCTCCAGAAATTTGTCTGGTAGTTGGCTGATACACCACCCAGAAAAGCATTGCAGCCAAAACCACTGTCCCGCAGCAAATGAGCTGTCATGGTTGTGATCGTTGTTTTCCCATGTGTGCCCGCTATACAAATATTAAAAGAGCTTTTTGTGATCCGTTGCAGCACATCACTCCGCTTTATTACTTTCATTCCTTTTTCGCGGCAGTATTGCAGCTCCTGCATATCGGCCGGAATGGCTGGTGTATAAATCACCAGGTCTGCATCCGGCACCTGATCAGGGTTGTCCTCATAGTGTATCGTTATCCCTTCTGCTTCCAGGTCCTTTGTCAGCACTGTAGCTGTTTTATCATACCCGCTCACTTTTATCCCTTTTGAATGAAAGAAGCGGGCTACAGCGCTCATCCCGATACCGCCAATGCCGATAAAATATACCTGTTGTATCTCTTCCAGCCCCTGGAAAGGGGCATTCATAAGGTCAGTATTATGTACGGTTATCATTTTATTTCCTTCAGCACTGCTGCTGCTATTTTTATATCTGCATCCTTTACTGCCAATGCCGCCATATTCGATTGCATCTTTGCCCGCTCAGCATTATCTTCCAGCAGGGCGATGGCGGCAGGCACAAGCTTTTCTCCTGCTTCACTGTCCTTTATCAGTTGCGCCGCTTCTTTCTTTACCAAAGCCAGGGCATTTACCGCCTGATGATCTTCTGCTGCATAAGGATAAGGGACAAATAATGCAGGCTTTCCGGCTACTGCCAGCTCAGCCACGGTCATAGCGCCGGCCCTTGCCACCACCAGGTCTGCTGCCGCATACGCTTTATCCATAGCCGTAATAAAATCAGATGCCCGGGCTCCCTGCTTACCCTTAACCTTCTCTGCTGCTTTGCCGGCATAGGGCTTCCCCGTTTGCCAGATCACCTGGATACCTTTTTCCAGCAACTGATCCAGATCCTTATCTATTGCTTCATTGATCGTTTTTGCTCCCAGGCTCCCTCCCACTACCAGCAATGTCTTCTTTCCGGTTTCCAGCGAAAAAAAGCGAAGCGCTTCTTCTCTGTCTGCTGTTGAGCCCGTTATCGCACTGCGAACCGGGTTGCCGGTTTGAATAATTTTTTCCGCCGGGAAAAATTTTTCCATCTCAGCAGTGCCTGTAAAAATTTTAGTGGCTTTTTTACCCAGCAGGATATTTGATTTTCCTGCAAAGGAATTTGACTCGTGGATAAACGTAGGTATCCCTCTCGCCTGCGCCAGCCGCAACACAGGGAAGCTGGAATAACCACCCACTCCAATTGCCGCATCAGGCTTAAACTGCCGGAATATTTTTCTTACCTGCAAAAAGCTGCGCAGCAGCTTAAAGGGCAGACCAACATTTTTTATCAAAGAGCTCCTGTTGAATCCCGCTATATCCAACCCCTCTATCCTGTAGCCGGCCTGCGGCACTTTTTCCATTTCCATTTTTCCCTTAGCGCCTACAAACAATATTTCTATATCCGGCTCTATGTGCTTCAGCGCATTGGCAATGGCAATAGCCGGGAAAATATGGCCGCCCGTTCCGCCGCCTGCTATGACTATTCTTTTCCCCATCAGCTTTCTGCCACCTCCGCTGCTATATTTTTTCCTTCAGACTGCTCCACATTTCTCGCCACACTCAGTATAATACCAATGGCAAGGCAGGTGAAAATAAAGCTCGACCCGCCCATGCTTACCAATGGCAGCGTAACACCGGTAACCGGGAAAAGATTTACCGTCACCGCCATATTGGCTACCGCCTGTATAGCCAGGGTAAAGCTGAGCCCTAATGCAAGGAAGGCGCCGAAAGCATAGGGGCATCGTTTAAAAATGCGTATGCACCGGTAAAGAAATACGAGATAAATAAATACGATAAAGGCCCCTCCGGTCAATCCGTATTCTTCGATAATGATGGCAAAAATGAAATCGTTATACGCCTGCGGCAGGTAGTCACGGGTGGTGCTGTTTCCCGGTCCCACACCCAGCATCCCTCCTTTCGCAATCGCCATCTTTGCCTGGTTTACCTGGTACATTTCGTCATTATCCGCTTCTTTCCCTCCGTAAATAAAATTTTCCACCCGGCCTATCCATGTTTCCACCCTTGCAAACAAACCGGAAGAAGCCGCTGCTTTAACAGTTGTCTCCTCCTGGTTGCCGCTTTTGTGCCGGGCCACTGCTGCAATGATGAGAAATACCAATGGTATCACTGCTATACCCAACACCATCAGCAAATGCTTGGTGCGCACCCGCCCAATGAACATCAGCATCAGGCAGCTCATGCCTAACAGTAAGGCCGTAGATAAATTAGCCGGCGCAATCAGCAGGCAGGTAATAGCCACGGGTGTCATTACCGGTATAAATCCTTTTTTAAAATCCTTGATCACATGCTGCTTCTTGCTCAGGAGCCTGGCCAGGTACATGAACAACGCCAGCTTGGCCAGGTCTGATGTTTGCATCGTCATATTGATCAGTGGCAAACGGATCCAGCGGCTGCCTTCATTCATCCGCACACCAAAGAAAAGCGTATAGATGAGCAGGGGAATGCAGATGAGAAATAATATGGTTGCCACTCTTGAATAAACCGTGTAGTTAACCAAATGTGCAAAGTATACTACCAGCACACCCACCACGATAAAAGCCACCTGCTTAAAAAGGTATACCTCGGTATTTCCTTTATAATGCTTGTAAGCCAGCGATCCCGTGGCGCTGTACACTGCCAGCAATGATACCAGCGCCAGCAGGATGACCAGCGCCCAGATCACCTTATCGCCCCGCGTTTTTCCCAGCAGCCGCCTTGCATTCAGGCTGTTGCCAATCTCGCTAAACCGTATGTCTTTTGCTGCATCCATGTAGCCGGTATCACTTGTTGTTTATAATTCTTTTACTGC
>DAOLFO010000035.1:0-16887 GCA_035326305.1 Chitinophagaceae bacterium | reverse complement strand
GTAACAAAATCCTTCTCTTTTATTTCACTGCGCAGCCCGGCATTGCTCATCAAATCATTTAATGAACATTTCAAACGGGTAGCCATCGCCTCCACTACCGTATAGCTTTCGGGATGGACAGCAGAATTGTCCAATGGATTTTCTGCACCAGGTATGCGCAGAAAGCCAGCGCACTGCTCAAAAGCTTTTGGCCCCAGCATGGTTACCTTCTTCAGCTCATCCCTGCTTTTGAAGCCACCATTTTTGCTGCGGTACTCTACTATGTTTTTTGCCACCGTGCTGCTTAAGCCGGATACATACGTCAGCAGGTGCCTGCTCGCCGTATTCACATCCACTCCCACATAGTTTACGCAGCTCTCCACCACCTGGTCCAGCGACTCCTTCAGCTTATTCTGATTTACATCATGCTGGTATTGCCCTACGCCAATACTCTTCGGATCAATTTTTACCAGCTCACTCAGCGGATCTAATAACCGGCGGCCTATGCTAATAGCTCCTCTTACCGTTACGTCCTGGTCAGGAAACTCTTCTCTGGCCACTTCACTCGCAGAATAGATAGAAGCGCCGCTCTCATTTACCATAAACACGGATACCTGCTTTCCAAAATCTATGCTGCGTACCAGTTGGTCTGTTTCTTTGCTGGCTGTTCCGTTGCCGTATCCCACCGCTTCAATATCGTAACGGCTTACCAGCTCTTTCAATGTCAGCACAGCACCCTGCCAGTCATTTTGCGGGGCATGTGGAAATATGGTCGTGTAGTGCAGAAATGTTCCGTTCTCATCCAGGCACACTACTTTGCAGCCGGTACGGTAGCCGGGGTCTATTGCCAGGATACGCTTTTGCCCCAGCGGTGATGCCAGCAGTAACTGGCGAAGGTTTTCTGCAAACACTTTTATAGCTTCTTCATCAGCAGCCGTCTTGCTGCTCAAACGAAATTCTGTTTCGATGGAAGGCTTGAGTAAACGGTTATAACTATCATCTATCGCCATGCTTACCTGCTGCGCAGGCCCTCCTGTTCCTTTTATAAAAATATCTTTGAGCGCCTGCTGTGCCTTCTCTTTTTCCACCGCAATGTCCATAATAAGAAAACCCTCTTTCTCTCCCCGGCGTATAGCCAATACCCGGTGAGAGGGGCTTTTTGAAAGCTGCTCGCTAAATTCAAAATAGTCGCGGTATTTCTGTGCATCTTCTTCTTCCTTTTTAGAAGTAAGCACCCGTGAAGAAACTACTGCTTCCGCTGCAAACAATTTCCGCACAGCATTTCTTGCCTGCTCATGCTCCGCCACCCATTCAGCCATAATATCCCGGGCCCCCTGCAATGCATCAGCAGCATCCTTCACCTGATCATTACTGAATTTAGCCGCCTCTTCCTCCACAGCAAGGGGCTGCTGCTCAAACAGCAGTTTTGCCAATGGCTCAAGGCCCTTCTCTATCGCCGCAGATGCTTTTGTTTTCCGCCTGGGCTTATAAGGCAGGTAAATATCTTCCAGTTCCGTAGCATTAACACAATCTGCAATGCGCTTATTCAGCTCCGGCGTCATCTTCCCTGCTTCCTCAATCGTTTTTACAACGGTCTCCTTGCGTTTGTGCAGTTCTGTGAAATATTTAAGCTGATCTATTACAGCCGCAATAGCCACTTCATCAAGGTTGCCGGTGGCTTCCTTACGGTAGCGGGCAATAAAAGGTATGGTAGCGCCTTCCTCATGCAGACCGCTGATGCTGTTAATCTGCTTTAATGACAGGTTCAGGCTGCCCGCTATCTGCTGTGCATACATTAAATCCATAAATCGTTTTCATTTTGGGGCAGCAAATGTAAAGGATGCTTCAAAAGAAAAAAATTTGTTTATCCTGCCCAAAAAAATTAAGTACTGAATCCCGAATAACAGGAAGCAGATAAGTGAAAAATTAAAAATAATAAAGTGGAAAATAGTGCCCGTATTCGTATACAAGGTGATGTATTATTTATTAGTCCTCACCGGCTGTATTTTTCATCTTTCCCAAAATAGTATAGGCATTCTTTATCACCACCTGCCTGCCCGCAAATATGCCGGCATTACCTTTCAGTTCCACCAGGCCCCCGGTGCGTGTTCCCGGCTCTGCTTCTGTCAGCCTGTACTGTCCTTCCTCTTCCTGCAGGACTATAAAATTTTTTGCCCCGTACCTCACCAGCGCTTCTTCAGGTACAGCGGCAGCCCTTATGCTATCAAGCTGAATACGGGCCCGCAGAAACATGCCCGGCAACAGCTTATCAGGTTGCTTTTCAAAATGGCAATGCACTTCTGCGCTCCTGCTATCATCTACATTGCGGGTAATCAGCAGTACTTCACATTCATATTCCTTTCCAGGTTCGTTTACAAAGCTTACCCATACTCTTTGCCCGGTTTTTATTTTCTGTATATCTTTTTCAAATATGGTGAGCGCCGCATGTATGTCTGATGGATTAATCAGCTCAAACAGCACATCAGCCGGGTTGACATATTTGCCAATATTCACATTCACCTTTGAAACATACCCGCTGATAGGTGCATATACAGGAACACTTCGTGAAATTCGCTCCGCCGTAAGCCGGTCCGGCTGTATCCCTGCCAGTTTCAGCTTTTCCTCATAGCCTTTCAGCAATATTTGCTGGGTACGAAAATCTGATTGTGCCTGCTGAAATACTTTTCCCGCATTCGCCTGCCCTTCATGCAGCACCCGCTGCCGCTCCTGCTCCTGTTCCAGGTAAGCAAGCCGGTTTGCTGCCACCAGGTAATCCTGCTGCAATTGCACCAGTGCCTGGTCTTCCATTACAGCAATTACCTGCCCCCTTGCCACCTTCATACCAGGAAGCAAAGATGTTGTTTTCAGGTATCCGCCCAGCGGAAAACTGACTGATACAATGTTCTGCGGAGG
This sequence comes from Chitinophagaceae bacterium, assembly GCA_035326305.1. GTDB lineage: Bacteria > Bacteroidota > Bacteroidia > Chitinophagales > Chitinophagaceae > DAOLFO01. The sequence continues at coordinate 13,995 of DAOLFO010000035.1, read as the reverse complement.
TACATCTGCCTGACCATTCACTAACAACTCCGTATGCAATGTTTCAACACGTATAGTATCCGTCCTGATGCCCGCATAGCTGATTTGTTCTTTCGTAAGCAATACCATATTTTCATCGGATACCGCTTGCTCATATTCTGTTTCATCGCTGCTGCTGCAGGAAAGGAAAAACATTGCCGGCAGCAGGTATATTATTTTTTTCATTGCTTCTTATTTGCCTGTTAAGTATTCTATTTTTATGGTCGCCTGGTTAAAGGCTTTTACTGCATCGATGTAGCTAAGCTGAATATGCACGGCATTATTCATCAGGATCAGCCATTCCATATAGCTTGCTTCTCCTGCGGTAAATGCCAGCAACGCATTTTTAACCAGTAGATCAGCCTGTGCTTTCCCGGTTTTTTCATAGTAAGCAATAGTTTGCAGGTGCTTATTTTTTTCTTCCATCAGTGCCAGCAACTCCTGCTGTAGCTGCAGAACTGATGCTGCTGCATTTATGCGCTCTTTTTCTCCGGATATCCTGATTGCTTTTACACGGGATTTTGCTGCACCATTAAACAAAGGAATAGCCAGCGTGACGCCTGCCGTATGAAACCGCCTGCCCGCACCATAGTATTGCTGGGTTATTCCATCCCGGCTCTGGAAGCCGATAATGGATTGATTGCTGTATTGCAAACCAATATCCGGAGTGAGCTTTGCTTTTTCGGCAGAAGCCTGTGCCATAGCAGCATCCGCTTTTGCTCTGTAATAACCCGGCTCCGGGTGCAACAGCAGCAGGGCAGTATCTGCTGTGTTCACAATGCCTGCCATCACCGGCGAATCATATTCCGGCAACAAATTTTCCGTTGTATTCAGCAGCCATTGCAACCGGCGTTGGGCTATACGAATGTCTGCTGCCAGTTGCTGCTTTTGCAGCTTTAGCTGCGATACCTGTGCATCCGCTGATGTTTTTTCCAGCAAGCTGCTCTCCTCCACCTTATACCGCAATGCCGCCACCTGCTCCAGCCTGTTATAAACAGAGTCAAGCCGATCCAGCAATTTCATACGCTCCAGCCCGTCTACCAGCTGATAAAAAGTAAGTTTCACTTCCCTGTTCAGCTCCGCCTGGCGCCAGGCTGCCATTTGCTCCATAGCAAGGGCCTCTGCCCTGTACCAGTCCTTTTGCCTTTTATACACTACCGGCATGCTGAAATTTTGTCCAAGAAAAAAACGGGTATCATGCTGCGCACTGCTGATCCCTCCATACTCAGCGCCGATCTGTGTTTTTTCTGCTTCAAAAACATTCGAACCCAGTTGCTGCCAGTAGCCTGCTTCTTTTTGCTGTGCCAGCGCCGATAAGTTATTCAGCTTTGCCTGTTCCAGCATGCCAGGCAATGATTTTCCTGTTTGTGCCTCACTCATTACCGGCAAGAGGAATACAGTTATAATGACAGCAGCAATACTTTTCTTCCCTCTTCCAAATCGCCTTTTCTCCAGCCATGTATACAATACAGGCAAGACAACAAGCGTAAGAAAAGTGGCTGTTATCAATCCGCCGATTACTACTGTAGCCAGCGGACGCTGCACTTCGGCACCTGCTCCCTGGCTTAGCGCCATTGGTAAAAAACCTAATGATGCCACCGAAGCTGTCATCAGCACCGGCCGCAATCTTACACTTGCTCCTTCCATGACAATTTTTTTGATGTCATTAATACCCTGTTTTTTCATCCGGTTAAACTCTGCTATTAATACAATACCATTCAGCACTGCCACCCCAAAGAGTGCAATAAAGCCAACCCCTGCAGAAATGCTGAATGGCATGCCGCGCATCCATAGTGCCAGCACGCCGCCAATGGCCGACAAAGGAATGGCAGAGAAAATAAGCACCCCGTATTTCAATGAGCCAAAGGCGAAATACAGCAGCACTAAAATGAGCAGCAGCGCTGCCGGTACTGCAATGAAAAGCCGCTCCTTCGCCTCTGTCAGGTTCTCAAACTGCCCGCCATAGCGGATAAAATAACCGGATGGCAGCCGAAGCTCTTTTGTTGCCTTTTCCCCCAGTTCTTTTACCACTGATTCCACATCACGCCCACGCACATTAAAGCCAACAATAATCCTGCGCTGCGCATCTTCCCTTTGTACCTGGTTGGGGCCTTCTTTGATGCTTACCTCTGCCACCTGCTGCAAAGGAACCTGTGCGCCGGTTGATGTGGCAATTAATAAGTTCTGAACATCCCCCAGGCTATGCCTTGCTGTTTCATCCAGGCGAACGACCAGATCATACCGGCGCTCATTTTCATAAATGATTCCCGCTTTTTCCCCTGCATAGGCCGCTCCTATGGTTCTGTTTACCTCTTCAATACTGATCCTGTAGTGAGCCAGTGCCTCCCGGTTATACCTGATCACAATTTGCGGAAGCCCGGTCACTGTTTCTATATAAATATCCTTCGCCCCTTTTACTGTACCTGCTATGGCTCCCATCCGTGCAGCAAATGCAGCAAGGCTGTCCAGGTCTTCTCCAAAAATCTTGCATACCACATCCTGCCTGGCTCCTGATATCAGTTCATTAAAACGCATCTGTACGGGAAACTGGAATCCTGCTGTGAGGCCGGGCACCACTTCCATCGCTTTACTCATTTTATTTGCCAGCTCATCAAAAGAAGAGGCAGATACCCATTGTTCCTTTGGCTTCAGCGTAATCATGATATCTGTCATCTCCAGCGGCATGGGATCGGTTGGTATTTCACTGGCTCCAATCCTGGTTACGATTTTTTCCACTTCAGGAAAACCGGCCTGCAGTACGGCTACCGCTTTTTGGGTCGCTGCAATTGTTTCGGTAAGCGAACTTCCTGTCAGCAATCTTGCATCCACTGCAAAATCTCCTTCCTCCATTTCCGGTATAAACTCTCCGCCCAGCCTGCTCATGAGCAGTACAGCAATGGCGAATAATACCAATGATACGCCCGTCACTACCCTGGGAAACCGAAGCGCCGCCTGCAATACAGGACGATACTTTTTTTGGAAAAATTCCATCATCCGGTCAGACAAACTCCGCCGGCGCTTTACTTTACGGGACAGGAACAGCGAAGACATCATTGGCACATAAGTGAGGGATAGCAGGAAGGCACCTGTCAGTGCAAAAGCCACAGTTTGCGCCATGGGCTTAAACATTTTTCCTTCTATTCCTGTAAGTGTCAGGATGGGCAGGTACACAATGAGGATAATGATCTGGCCGAATACAGCGGTATTCATCATTTTACCTGCTGCGCTTTCCACTTCACTGTTCAACTGGTTACGTGTCAGCAACAGTTGTCCTTCCAGCAGCTTCGTATACGCCAGGCGATGCAATACTGCTTCTACAATAATGACCGCTCCATCTACTATCAATCCAAAATCAAGTGCGCCTAAGCTCATCAGGTTGCCTGAAACGCCAAAATGGTTCATCATGATCACGGCAAAAAGCATAGAAAGCGGGATAACAGAGGCCACAATCAGGCCTGCCCTGAAGTTGCCAAGAAAAAGCACCAGCACAAACACTACGATCAGCGCTCCCTCTGCCAGGTTTTTTTTCACAGTGCTGATGGCACGGTCAACCATTTTTGTACGGTCATAAAAGGTTTCAAGTATAACACCTTCCGGCAAGCCTTTTTTTATTTCTTCAATTTTATCTTTTACCTGCTCCACTACACGGGAAGCGTTTGCGCCTTTCAGCATCAGCACTACGGCGCCGGCTACTTCGCCCTGGTCTTTATAAGTCATAGCACCATACCGGATGGCATGGCCAGTCCGCACGGTAGCCACATCTGCAATGCGTACCGGCATACCATTTTCTGTATAGCGTACTACGATCTGCTCTATCTCTTCATTCCCGGTAGCCAGGCCCTCTGTCCGGATAAACAAAGCATTGGGACCTTTCTCTATATAGGCGCCCCCTGAATTCTGGTTGTTTTTTTCCAGCGCTGTAAATACATCAGCGATGGCCACCTTCATGCTCTTTAAATGATCTGGCAATACCGCCACCTCATATTGCTTCAGATAGCCGCCAAAGCTGCTGACATCTGCCACGCCGGGAGTGCCCAGCAGTTGCCTGCGCACAATCCAGTCCTGTATGGATCGCAGTTCGGTAAGATCATATTTACCTTCATACCCTTCGGCAGGGCGCAGTACATACTGGTATATTTCACCAATACCCGTTGTCAATGGTGCCAGCTCAGGTGTGCCCGCCTGGGGAGGGATCTGTTCTTTTGCCAGCGATAAGCGCTCACCCACCTGCTGGCGTGCCCAGTAAATATCAGTTTCGTCATTAAACACGATAGTGACCACCGACAGGCCAAACCGCGATATGGAGCGCATCTCCTCTATGCCCGGGACGCTGGCAGTAGCCTGCTCCAGCGGAAAGGTGATCAGCCGCTCCACTTCGGGGGCCGCAAGTGAAGGTGATACCGTAATGATCTGTACCTGGTTGCTGGTAATGTCCGGCAACGCATCAATGGGTAATCGCTTTAGCTCTATGCCGCCCCATATCATTAATGCCAGCGTGCATAAGCCTACGATCAGCTTGTTCCTTACGGAAAAGCGAATAATAGCATTTAACATCTGAATTTTGTTACGCCTTAAAGAAATTATTTACTGAAAGAAATCAGCAGACGTGGCGGGGAGGCTGAAAAATATCAAAAGCCCTGAAAAGCGGTTTATTTGTTTCGTTGTAACAATAAAATTGCTGCGCGGAAGGTGTGGGAGGTGTAATATCAAATACAGGTTGCTCCATTTTGTATAGTGACGCATGCAGCAATGTAAAATCTGCATTGCGCAGTGGCAACTGCTGATCCTGCATGAAGTCATCCGTTTCTGTGACAGGATCTATATAGTGTATACGAATGAATTTGCCGAATGTCATACCGGGATCGGCCTGCTGGTGCTTTTGAAAATGTTTCACCAAAAAAGGGATGCGCAGCAACTGGTGCCCTTCTGCATAAGTAAGAGTATATGCTACCACCAGTAATATGCCGGCCATGCGCTTCACGCCGGCTAAGGTACAAAACCCGGCTTACATTTTTATGACAAATAAAACCAGTAGCCGCCTTCTTTAATTTACGCTGATGCGCAACCCGGCAAACACACGCAATCCCTGGTTAGGCGCATATACATACGAGGGATCAAATGTGAGCGCATACGGGTTTTGTGGCGTTGCCTTCACCTGGCCCGCAGCATCATACTCCACCTGCTTATCAAAAGGATCCTGTGAACGGGCAATAAGGAAGGGTACATTCCGGGCAGGTGTCCAGTTCAGCAGGTTCTTCACGCCGCCGTATACTTCCCAGCCTTTGCGGATCAGTTTGGTCAACTGTATATTTTGTATGCTCCATACAGGTGACTGGCCGGGACGCGGATCAAGCGGGGAAAGCAGCGGCAGGCGCATAGGCCCATATAGATTACCTGTATAATCAACAGTAATGCCCAATGCCGGGAAAATATAAGTAATGCCCCAGGTGCCACTCCATTTTTCCGTGAGCATGATGGGTTGTTTTACTGATTTTCCGTTTTCATCTTTTTCTGTTTTATTAACGTCCTGTAGTGTGGCGCCAAGCATCGTTTTAAAACGATGCCCTTTACTCATCTCCAGGTTAAGCGACAAGCCTCCTGATACTGCGTAACCATCGAGATTCTGATAAATGATCTTATTGGGATCGGTGTCATAGTCCGCTATAATCTGGTTGGTAAAATAAGAATACCATGCGGTAGCATCTGCATCCAGTGAAAAATTATTCCACCGGAATTTTTGCATGTAGTTCAGATTCGCATTATAGCTGCGTTCCGGCTTAAGCGCTTCCTTTATCTCTACATTCCTTGCTCCTGTCAGCGCTGCGTGGTCTTCTGTAAACAGGCTTACCACCCGGAAACCGGTGCCTGCATTCAACCGCAGGGTTTGCCGGTCAGACAATGACCATTTCCATGCTATGCGTGGCGTAACAATGCCTTTATGCGCCGGGTGATAATCGTACCGCATACCCAGCAGCAGCAGGTGATCATTATTTATTTTCCATTCATCCTGTATAAAAATACCGGGCAGCACATAACGGTCAGGCATATTTCTTCCCGTCAGGGTATCTCTTGTAGCGGTGGAATTATCATCATAGTTGCTATACCGCAGGGCTGCGCCTGTTAATAGCTGATGATGGGGCCCCGCTTTTTTATCCCAGGTCAGTTGTCCGAAAACAATATCCTGGCTCCCTTTATATAAGGTAGTTCCATAAAAAGAATTTTGACGGTGACCGGTAGCCGAAAGCGAAAAGAATATCTTTTCCTGCACCGGTAGCTGGTAGTTGCCCATCAGTTCCCAGCGGCTGGTATAAATGCTTTCTCCATAAATACTATCTGTACCGCGAAAAGTTTTTGTCCATTCGTTCTGGCCGCCCCACCGGTCTTCATAAAAATATCTCCCTGCCAGTGTGGCTGCCCGGTTTTGCCTGCGCTGCAGGCTCCACTTATTAAATACAGAAACCCGGTGCTGCAGCGCTACATCAGTAAAGCCGTCTTTATTCTTATCAAACGGATGCTGATAATTAAAGTAGTGTATTCCTGTAAGCGAGGATATTTTTTTGGAAAGCTTCCAGCGAAGCCCGATATCGGCATTATGCTCCAGCCACGAAGTGGTCATCACATTAGCTGACAGCAGGGGCGCTTTTTCCGGTGTGCGGGTAATGATATTGATAAGCCCGCCTATCGCTTCCGATCCATACAGCCCGGATGCAGGGCCTTTTACTATTTCCACCCGCTCTATCAGTTGCGTGGGTATACCGAACAGGCCGTATACAGAAGCAAGGCTGCTGACAATGGGCATACCGTCTATTGTCACCATTGTATAAGGCCCTTCCAGCCCGTTGATATGTATATCCCCGGTATTGCATACACTGCAGTTGAGCTGGGGGCGCACGCCATTTACATTTTGCAGGGACTCAAATATGCTTGGCGCCGGGTTCTTCTTAAAAAATTGTGGTGTATACACTTCCACATTTACCGGGCTGTCTGCTTTTTTTACTGCACGCATGGTACCCGTTACCACTACGGCATCCATCTCCTGCTGCAGCGGCTCCATCCAAAGCTGAAGCAGTGATGATGTATCTGCATAAAAAGATAAAGAAGCAAAGCCTGCCGCAGACAACCGCAGCGAATCTCCCGTTAGACCAACTAATGAGAACCGCCCTTTACTATCAGCAACACCAACGGCTTCTCCATTTGTATCATATATGGTGGCTCCCGCTACCGGCTCCAGCGAAACTTTATCCTTTACAACGCCTTTTACCTGCTGGCTATTGGCTGCCTGGTATATCAGCAGTATGATAACAAAGTAAACAGCTTTCATGATTATATCCCTCTAAATAAATATTTAGTCTTGTCTAAAATTTAATTTAGATAAATATAATACTCCCGGCTTATCCTCCAAATTTTTCTGCCTGTTATTTTATCCTCCTTTAGGGCCTGTTACCCGGCAATAAGTAACCGGAGCAGCATAGCCCCGCTCATTACCACCATCAGCAGGTCCTCAAACAATGTTACCTTACTCAGCGGCAGGCGGATAACGGTACCGAGGCAGGCGCATTGAAAAGGTTTTTTCTGCAACAGGCTCTGAATGACGCCGATGCTGCTCACACCCATAATGAGGAAAGCGGCCGCATTGGTATATAGTGGTGCATATCCCGTTAAGAATAATATACCAAGCGACAGTTCAGCAAAAGGATAAATGAAGCCCCATGCCGGAAATACTTTCGCCACCACATCATACGTTCGGTAGCCTTCGGCAAAGCCTTTGAGGCTCATCAGCTTGAAGAAGGAAAAAACGAGAAAGAACCCGGCCATAAAATGGCTCATCCACTGCATCCAGTCAAACGGGCTATCGACAGCCTGCACCAGCAGTGTAACGCCGGTGATATAGGCGAAAATTAGAAAGATGGGGAAATAAGAATTTTTGGTGCCCGCACTGGTCTCCATGTCACCCATGCCATGTCCGCCTGCCACAGCAGCAATGGTATATTTTCCTGCCCGGCTCACCGCTTCCTGCAATTGCTTTACCGGTATATGCTGCTGCATGGCAATGGTAGCCTGCGGGTACGCCAGTTGCACATCGGCGCTGGTGATATCGCCTATCTTCAGCAGCTCACTTTTGACTTTCGCCACACAGGAACTGCAGGTCATACCTGTTATCTGGTAAGTATGTGTCATCATCATTTTTTTTATGACACAAAGTTCATGCAAGACTGGCCGGTAAGTGTTATACTATTCCCGGCTTTTGTTACATTTTTCCGGTATTACAACCTGTCAATCGGCTTCCTGTGATGGTCTTTTAAACGGCGGAACTGGCTGGGGGTAAATCCCGTTATTTTCTTAAACTGTGCAGAAAGATGCGCCACGCTGCTGTATCCAAGCCGGAATGCTATTTCTCCCAGGGAATGCTCACTATACACCAGCCATTCTTTTACTTTTTCAATTTTTTGTAAAATAAAAAACTGCTCAATAGTATATGGTTCTGCTTCTGAAAAAATTTTGCTGATAGCAGTGTAGTCCCTTTTCATCTTATGGCCCAGGTAAGCTGACAATGGCTCTTTCAGCTCATCCAGCTCACCATAATGCACCAGCTCTACAATATGTTTTTTGACTTCTTCCACCAGCTTCTTCTGCCGGTCATCGAGCCATTCAAATCCGAGTAGCTGCAATTGATGCTTTACCTGCTGCTCTTCTTTTGCAGAAAGGTCACGCCCTGTTTCCACCCTGCCCAGCTCTATATGATTTAATGGTATGCCGGCCTGCTCAAATACCTGCCTGGCCGCAGCAATGCAGCGCTGGCATACCATATTTTTAACCGCTACCTGCATTATTTTTTTTCTTTCTTCTTCAGCGCATTGAGAAATGTACGCTCAAAGCTGACCAGCCAACTGTTATTGCTCATCCGTACCATGCCGCTGCTGCCCAGTTGAAACCGGTAGCCGACATTGAGCTTGGCATTGCTGTTAAAAATAAGCTGTACAGCAGGGGCCAAATCCACGTAGTGCGCTTTCCTGTCAAGCGATTGCTGCGCCAGCAATTCTGCATACAGGTTAAGGTTGGTCTGCCGGTAATCTGTATAATTAAAAGGCAATAATAAATAGCCTGCGGACAAAGAGTAGTTCATTCCCTGGTACAACCGGGAAGGGACGTATACAATCCGCTTATCAAACCGTGATGAATCCAGTAACTGCGTATGACTGACAGTGGCAGATACCGCCAGCTTATGCCAGAGCTGCGTGGCAATCAGGCCCAGTTGCACGCCACTGCGGTCTCCCTGCAGGCTCATCTCTTCGGTGTGATAGGGCGCCTTGCTGTAAGAAGCATCGGCAAACACGGCCATGCGAAAATGGGAATGCAGTTCATCCTTTGAAAGGAAGCGGTACTTACCATACACAAATACAGATTCCCATTTGAAGGCAGGCGTATGCACATTGGCAAAAGAAGTACCGGCCTTCAGCATCCATTTTTTATTTAAGCCTATCTGCACTTCCGGCGTATAGCGCTGCCCGTACCTGTCGCCCATCCATATCTGGGGCGGCATATAATTGAAAGACAATTTTGCCGTCAGTGATTTGCCCGGTACGTTAGATGCGGGATCTGTATACACATACAGCTCCTGCGCATGAAGACAAGCCGGTATGCTCATCACTGACAACAGTAAAAATAATCTCATTAGTTATTGATATTTGCTCATTCCTTCAGCAATGACCGGATGGCTTTTTCCAGCTTTCGCCCTTCCAGGTTGTATCCTACTACTTTTCCCTCTTTATTGATTAAAAAATTAGTGGGCAGTGCTGATACATTCCAGCGAATGGCAGTTTGCGCATCCCATCCCCGCGGGTCTATTACCTGCGTCCAGGTGATTCTGTCCTTTGTTATCGCCCGTTTCCATTCACTTTCCGACTCATCCAGCGATACGCCAAATATTTCAAAGCCTTTATCTTTGTACTTGCTGTATAATTTAACCAGGCTCCGGTTGGCCACCCGGCAGGGCATACACCAACTGGCCCAGAAATCAAGCAGCACCACTTTCCCTTTGAATGAAGAAAGCGATAGCGAATCACCAGATACGCCCGGCATTTTTATTTCCAGCCGGGGATCGGTAATATACGGCACTTCCTGCTGTGCCATGCCTCGCAGGCTTATAAAGAGAAACGTCAATACCAGCATCCGGCAAATGATACGCATAAGGAATGATTAGGATTGAATAAAAGGGCTGCCGGCCAGGCAGCCCTTTCTTTACTTTATATTGTTACATGGTAGATGCGGGTACCTTCCGGAACTCCCTGCTTCACCGCCTGCTGATCGGCTTTACCCGTCTGCAGGCTTTCTCTTTTAATAGCAGAGCGGAGCTTTTTAAACTCTTTTTCTGTTACAAACCCCTTATCCACCACCTGTAATGTTGTTTCCCCGGTCAGCACCTGGTCTTTCGTTTTCAAAAAGGCAAATACCTGGTCGCCAATCTTAACCGGCGCCTCATTTTTTACCTGCACGCCGGTAAGGTTTCCTGTCACTTTAAGTGACCCTACCGAAAATCCCGCTTCTTCCACAGCCTGGCGAAGCCCGTCAATACTTGCTTTTGCATCATCCTTAAAGGCGATATTAAAAGAAGAGTTTTTAATATCCGATGTAACCGACTCTACATAAGGTAAAGCTGACACGGCTTTGTTGATGGCATTGCTGCACATGGCACAGGTAAGGCCCGTTGCCTGCAGCTCTGCTTTGGTAAACTGCGAACTGGCAGATAATACCATCCCAAAGCCTATTACTATTAATAATAAGCGCTTCATCACAATCTTTTTTTGTGTAAATAAAATTAGTGGCCTTTGCCGTCGCTGCAGCAGCTCTTTGCTTCTTTGTTCTTATCGCCGGTACCTTCCTTCTTACAGCAGGCCGCTTCTGTTTTTGTTAAGTCGCCGCCGGTCTTTCCTTCTTTTTTCAGCTCCTTTCTTTCGTATTTACAGCAGCTATGCAGCTTTTCATACGCTTCATCAGTAGCCCTTACATCCCGTGTGTCGTACCCTACGGCAGCTATGCCCTGCTGTATCTTAGCGGCATTAGTGGAGGCACTTTTGTATTTTACTGTCAGTGTTTTTGTATCGGCATTCCAGTCTGCTTCTTCCGCACCGGCTGTTTTAGCGGCCTTTTCAATTTTTGTTTTGCACATACCGCAATTACCGGAAACAGGAATTGTTTCCGTGGTGGCTTTTTGTGCCATGGCACTATTCACCAGGAATAAAGCAAATGTGAATACAGTAACTATCTTAAGCGTTTTCATTTTAAAAGAATTTGAATATTATTTATTTAATACAGCCCGCAGGCCGATATCGTTTTATACCAGGAAAATATATACACTGCTACAGGCGGAGAGCTTACGATGCACACAACAAGGTGCCTGCCGGTAAACCTCCTCCTGAATATGCCGGTATCAAATTCTGAAAACACTGTTTAGTAAATACGTATCCTGCCCTTTAAGCAAAGGCGGCGGATACCCATCGGTAAATGCCAGCTCCGCTGCATGGTACAGGGAAGCATATATAAAGGGAGAAAGTTCTGCAACAAGAGTCAATGGTTCAGGGGATGATACCGTATAAGCGGGACTGATTTTTTGCTCCTCATCCAGCTTTACCAGCTTTACTTCATCCTTGCAGCAGCCGTTTGAGTCGGCCACATCCATACCGCAGCGTCCGCAGTCATCTTTTTTTTCTGCAAAAAGGCTGGTAGCATCCAGCTTGTTCATACAGAAATGCTGGCTGATGACCACGCCGGAGGTAAAGGCGAGGTAGCAAAGCAGCAATATGGATACTACAGCTTTTTTCATTGACCGTACAAAGATAGAAATAAATGGAAAATCACAAATAGCGGGAAATCGCAGGCATTGATATTCAGCATCAATTAACAAAATTCCAGTAAATACCCACCCTGATAATAAGGCCCGGATAAGGATAACCGGGGGCAGCCAGGTTATTGCGGGTAAAGCCAAAGCCTTCCCGCACTTCGGCCGTATTCAGGTTTTCAGCCCGTACATACAGCTTAAAGCTTTTAATACGGAAATGTACATAAGCAGACACATCAGGAAGCGGATTGCGTACAGGAGTGGTATCCTGGTATACAAACCTCCCCATCACCGGTGAATAATGATCCGCTTTATACGATGTATGGTATCTGCCCTCTAATCCAAATGCAATATCTAAATTTTCAAAGCCCAGGTTTCCTTCGTAACCAATCCGGTTACGGGTATATATCAATGGTACGTTTACCGGGGCATTGCCGATACGCTGCTGGAAATATACTTCCGCATGCCAGTTCCAGCGGCGACCCAGTTTTACAGTCTTTTGCAATGCCACCTGCAGCAGGTTGAATAAACTGCTTTCCTGCTCCGGCTGATAAAAATTGCGCAGGTAAGTATAGTTAGTCATCAGGTAGTAATGCCCGGAAAGCCGCAGGCGCAGGGCCGGCTGAAAAAGCGAAGCCTGCAGGTGCGTGATGTTTTCTTTTTTCAGGTCAATGGCTGCCTCCGGCAAATAAAAGTTACTGCGGGCATCATTGACAAAAGAAGGGGTGCGGTTAATATTTTCAAAGCCCAGTAATATATACCCCCTCCGCTTGCCTACAAACCGTTGCAGGGTGGCGGAAGCGCTGTAATCGCCGGCATTCAACCCGGCAAAATATAATTTGCCGTGGGCCATTACATCCCATTGCTGGTTGCGGGTACGGTTGCGGTACTCTGCATGCCCAAATATGTTATACAGGCTGAGGCTTCCTTTTATATTTTCCAGCTTCAGGTTTTGCAGGGCAGCCCCTACTTTAAAAAACTGCTGCAGGTTATTAGCATCCGGAAACTGGTAAATGGAAAAATCATTGATAAGCTCCTTCCAGCTATCGTTTACCGTAAATGTATCTGTGACTGATGCGGAAGCGGAAATAGTGGTATCATAAAAAGTTTTATAGTACAGCGAATCGCCCGCATAGTCCCTGAAATTGTATTTATAAGTGCTGTACTGAATGGTATGCTCAAAACGCAACCGCGGATAAAACAAAGGGACTACTGATGAATCGGTAACCAGTGAGTCCTTCCTGCCAAGGTCATACTGCTGGCGCAGCAATGCTGTAAATTCTGAATAGCGGTTGCCGGTGCCCACATCTGTGCTGAAGAAGTTGGTTCCGTAGGCCGGGTCACCTCCCATTTTTGTAGCGATATTGAACCGATCCTTGAATAGCGGATCTTTCAGGATGGTGTCGCTGACGATACCGCCGTTTTCACCGGCCTGCATCTTATTGCCAAGCAGGGCAAAGTAAAGGTTGTACCGCTTATTTTTTGAATTGTGCCAGGTGGTAAATAAATAATTGTTGTGATTGGTCTTCTGGTTTTTAAAAAACCCGGGAGCATTGATGAGGCGGTACTGGCCGGAAAAATTCCAGTGAGGGTTCCTGTTTTGCGTATGCATCAGCTCAATCATCTGCTCAGACCGGCTGGCCAGCTGGTAATTCAGCTCCGAATAGGGGCGGGTGGTATTAAAAAAACGGATCTTCTCCTTACTCCATTTATAAATATCAAATGCATGAAAACCGGGATCCCATCCGGGCTGCAGCCAGGGTGAGAAAAGGATGTCCCTTGCAGCCGAACCATTATTTCCTAAAAAAATATGTGTGGCGGGTATAGGGAATCGGCGGGTAAAATCGCTAATGGAAGAATCCAGCATATAATTCCTTGCCGAATCAAGATAGCGAAACCGGATAGTGATGGAATCTTCATTTTTATCCCGGCGCTTCAGGCTGTCTGTGCCGCCCCCGCCGGAAAGGTTGCGCCCCATTTCCCTCAGGCGGCCGCTACCCTGCCGCAGGATGTCCTGCTGTGCCATGCTTATCTCTGCTATGAGCAGGAAAAGCAGGAAGAAATATGTTTTTTTTTGAAGCAGGATAATCTGATTTACTTTTCTTATGCCACCGGCAGTTGTGGCCGGGCTTTCAACGGCT
>DAOLFO010000361.1:0-3206 GCA_035326305.1 Chitinophagaceae bacterium | reverse complement strand
GAGCATTTATTCCGGCTCACCGCAGTTTTTCGGATTAAAATATGCCGCCGGCAGCTACACACTTGCCGGCAAGGAAAATATTATCAAAACCGGGTTGTCCAGGGTCAGCTTTGCCATACAGGCTTACGACCGCATCAGCGGCTCCAATAACCAGGATGGCATCTACAGCGCTGAGCTGTTTGCAGACAATAAACCCATTGTAAGCTTTGTGATGGACAGCATTGACTACACGGCTACGGCCTATATGAATGCACATATAGACTACCGGCTAAAGTATAATGGCGGCGCTTTTTTCCAGCACCTGTCCTGCCTGCCCGGTGATATGGGCGGGGTATATCATACAGCATACGGCGATGGTACTATTGTACTGGACGATACTGCTGTGCACCATATCCGTATAGAGGTGAAAGATGCTTATGGCAACAGCACTTCACTCCGTTTTGACCTGCAATACGATGAGCGGTTAGCAAAGCCCGCCCCGGCTGCGGGCAGCGGCACTGTGTTTGTACCGGGCCAGGTAAACATACTGGAAAAGCCGGGGGCTGAATTTTATTTTCCTGAAAGCAATTTTTATGACACGGTATACAGCTTTTACCAGCAGCGAAGCCTGGCAGGAACTTATACCGTTACGGATGAACATCAACTAAATGACCCGTCCATACCGGTGCATGGCAGTTTCCAGGTAAGGCTGCGTGCGCAAAAAAATACTATCCCCGATGAATGGAAAAACAAGCTGGTAATGGTGCGGAGCTACCGCAGCAGCCACTCCGTACGCAAAGCCGCCTGGCAGGATGGCTGGGTCACTGCTTCCTTCGGAGACTTTGGCCATTTCCAGGCATTTTCCGACCTGGAGCCGCCGGCTATCAATGAATTGGGGAAAGGTGATACGATTGACCTGAGCCCTGCTAAAAGTATAGTGCTTACCCCCACTGACAACTATGGCATAAAAAGCTTCCGGGCGGAGCTGGATGGAAAATGGCTGCGGATGACAAACGATAAAGGCCGGAGCTGGGTTTATATTTTTGATGAGCAATGCCCCGATGGCCTGCACCAACTGAAGGTAAGAATAGAAGATATAGTGGGCAATGTAACAGAGAAAACATGGTGGTTTAAAAAATACCCCTATACGCCGCCGCCTGTGAAGAAAAAGGCACCGGTAAAAAAGAAAACAACAACGAAGAAAGCACCCGTGAGGAAGAAATAGTTTAGGGATTGAGATGGCTGATTTAGTGATTTATGATTTGGCAATTTACTGATAGCTATTAGCTGTTAGCCGTTAGCTGCAAGCGCCCGATTGACGATTCACGACGGTTGATCGTTAGCCGATGACCGATGGCCGTCGTCTGCCTCCCGCTTTCAGCCGCTTGTCATGCCGACAAAGGAGGCATCTGAGAGGATATAGCCTTGTACAATGTATGATGTAGGATGTACGGTGTACGGCGCACCGATTGACGACTGACGATTCACGATTGACGATTCACGACCATTACTGACAACAGATTTTATTTTTTTTATGATAACACTCCGCGAAGGCGATAAGGCCCCTGCTTTTTCTGGTAAAGACCAAAACGGTAATAAAGTATCCTTATCCGGTTATAAAGGGAAAAAGCTTGTTCTCTACTTTTATTCGGAAGCAGGCTCCCCTACCTGCACTATTGAATCCTGCAACCTGCGGGACAATTATGCCAGCCTGCAAAAAGAAGGCTTTGAGGTATTGGGCGTAAGCCCGGATAGTATAGAAGTACAGAAAAAATTTGAAACCAGGTACCGGCTCCCTTTCCCTTTACTGGCAGATTCCAGCCACGAAGTTTTGGAAAAATATGGCGTGTGGGACCAGAAGAAAATGTTTGGCCGGGAGTATATGGGCGTATTACGCACCACATTTATAATAGACGAAAAAGGCATTATCCGCAAAATATTCACGAAGCCTAAAAACAAAGCGCATGCGGAGGAGATTATCGCTGCGTTTTCCTGATTCTTTGCGTGGCAGGCGGCATATTAAACTTTGATACCGCACAGGCAACTGGCCCCCGCTTTCTTCCGATTAGCGAAGAAAAAATATGCGGTACAGATTTTTCTTTGCCTGCCTGCTTGGATTTTATTCATCGCCTGCACAGGATACCAGCAGCTATGCGCCGGCCCGGCCAGTATGGATTTTTGCTTCTCCAAAGCTGATTAATGCCCGTACGGTGGAGCTGGTGCCAAAAGGAACACTGGAGTTCAGCGTCACACACAACTTCGGGGATATCGGCGGCACGCTTGGCGGGGCCAAAACTTTTTTCGGGCTGGACAATGCCACCGATGTGCGCATCGGGTTTCAATATGGACTTAGCGACCGTATTAATTTAATCGCAGCCCGTGCCAAAGGGGCCAGCCTGGTACAGCAACTGTATGAGACGGGGCTGGCCTGGCGGATAATGCAGCAAGCTACCGGCAACAAAAAACCTTTTTCACTCACGCTGTTTGCCAATAATGTTATTTCAGGTATGAAAGCTGCCGCTAACCCGGAGCAGGATAATTCATTCGGCAATTTTTCAGACCGGCTCAGCCAGGCTGTGCAACTGATGATAGCCCGCCGCATGGGCAAAGTGAGCCTGCAGCTTAGCCCCACATGGGTACACAGAAACTATGTGGTAACCGGTGATGAAAATAATCTATTTGCCCTGGGCGCTGCCATACGCCTGCCGGTGAAAGGGCGCTTTAACCTGATTGCCGATTACTTCCATACTTTTCGCAGCCGGGAGAGCATTGATTTTTATAAATCGCAGGGCATACGGTTTTATGGTGCGCTGGGTGTAGGGGCAGAGCTGGTTACGGAGGGGCATGTATTTCACCTGAATTTTACCAACGCCACTGAAATACTGGAAAACCGTTTTATCCCCCGCACCATCACCAACTGGGGAGACGGGCAGTTTCGCTGGGGGTTTACTATCACCAGGGAGTTCCGGTTCAGGAAAAAAGAACGCAATTAAAAAGCTCTCACAGCAAGAACAGTTGGTACAAAGGGTTCCTGTTTTTACAGGGGCCCTTGATTTTGCAGCTTGCTGCAAGAGGTACGGTGGAATGATTTACGAATTTCGATTTAAGATTTACGAATGGTGGGCAGGCCGATGACCGGTGGTCAGTTGTCGATGGTCTGTGGACAATTAATGATTGCTGATGTAATGATGTCTGATTTGATGATGTGGTAAGCTATTAGCTATGAG
>DAOLFO010000360.1:0-3209 GCA_035326305.1 Chitinophagaceae bacterium | reverse complement strand
ATAGCGGCGCAACTGGTAGAGGCTGTCTGCCGGGAGATAGATATTAGGCGGAAATATTTTTGCCTTAAACTTATTATAGTATTGCACAATGCGGATACCTTCTGCGGTATCAATGCGGGCCTGCAGGCGGGTGGTGTCGAGCCTGTACTCTGAATTGTAATCAGGGTAAATGGTGACATGGCCGTTAAAATATTTTACAAACCGGGTGGAGTCCGGGCTCTTCAGGCGGAAATCAAGATTGGCAGTGGGGCGCTCCCTGCGCTCCTGCAGCTTGCGCAATATTTCAAATTGCTCAAAAGGATCCAGCGATGGGCGCAGCAGGGCGATATCGAGCGTATCCCAGACGCCTACCAGCTCATCACGGGAAAAGCGCAGGTAGCCGCTGTTGCGGTAGAGCTCCGTCAAGCGGTCAAGCTCCGCAGAAATGCTGTCAATAGCAAAGGAAGATCCCCTTTTTACCAGTGCATCTTTTAGGGTGGAGTCAGCGATATGCTGCAGGGGGGCATACTGGAGCGTATAAGAAACAGAGTCCAGCTTTACCTGCTTGCCGGGTTTGACATAAAAGTCAATATAAGTTTTAGCCGGCTCCTTGTCGTGCGTGGTATAGCGTGTAGCATAGTAAATGCTGTCCCTGTAATAACCCTGTGAGCGCAGAAGGCCTTTCATAAACTGTACAGAGCTCATGGCATTGAGGCTGTCGTATGCCGGCGGCGACTTTAAGGTGCGCCAGAAAAGCCAGTCCCTGGTACGCACCTGCAGGCTGTCGTGCAGTTGATCATAAAGCCCTGACTCAAGACCCTGCCGCTCTTCTTTTTTTAAATCGCTGATTACATGGATATTTGCCTGGTATACAAAAGGCTTTCCGGGCTGCGGGTGCTTGACAATGATGCAGGAGGAAAAGCAGGCAGCTATCAGGGCGGCAAAAAACGCTGGGAGCGGTATTGTATGTTTAAAAAACTTGCCTGACAACATAAACTAAATCAAAACCATGCCTGCTAAATCGCAGCTCAAATATATCCAAAGTTTAGGCTATAAAAAACAAAGAGATACAGATGGCGTATTCCTTGCCGAGGGCCCGAAAATCGTAGATGAGCTGCTGCGGTCACCCCATACAGACGTGCTGGAAATATATGCGTTGCCGGGGTGGATAAAAACACACGGCAGCCAGGCTCCTGGTGGTATAAAAGTGAACGAAGTGAGTGATGCAGAGCTCCGGAAAATATCGCAGCTTGCCACTCCCAACCAGGTGCTGGCCGTGGTAAAGCAATGGCATCAGGGTAGCCTTCCCGGCGCTGGTACCGGCTGGTGGCTGGCGCTGGATACGATACAGGATCCGGGCAATATGGGTACCATCATCCGCATAGCCGACTGGTTTGGCATTAATGGCATTATAGGTAACGGGGCCTGTGCCGACCGGTATAATCCCAAAGTGGTGCAGTCTACTATGGGCAGCATAGCCAGGGTGCCGGTGTGGTATGGCGATTTGGCTGGCTGGCTCCTTTCCGCACAGGAAAAAGGAGCCCGGGTGTACGGCGCACTGCTGCAGGGACAGCCCGTGGAGAAAATGATAAAACCGGCAGGGGGGATACTGGTCATTGGTAACGAGTCACAGGGTATTGGCCCGGAAATCGCCGGTCTGATCAATGTAAAAGTGACGATACCCGGAAAAGGACAGGCCGAGTCATTGAATGCAGCGGTGGCCACCGGCATATTGCTGAGTCATCTATGTTGAGTATGAAAATGTTGACTTTCAATATTTTATATAATAATAAGTGAAGGAATTAATACAGGAAGAGGCAGCGGGGCGTTGTCTTTTTGTGAAGCGGATAAAATAAGCGAAAAAAAGCAGCGCCTGCGGTTCGCTAATTGAGCGGGTTTTCTTACCTTTGCCGTCCAAAAATTTTGTATCAATCATGGCCAGAGTATGTCAGGTTACAGGTAAGACGCCGATAGGAGGGCACAAAGTATCTCACTCCAATATTAAAACCAAGCGTCGTTTTCTGCCCAATCTGCAGAAAAAGAAATTTTACCTGGTAGAGGAAGATAAATGGATTACACTGAAGCTGTCTGCAGAAGCGATCCGCACTATCAATAAAAAAGGCCTTTACACGGTGGTAAAGGAACTGCGTGCGCAGGGGCAGCATATTTAAGCCGGCACTTCCCCCAAAGGGAAAACCAGCGAACCGGAAACATTAACAATAGCAAACTGAAATAAAATGGCAAAAAAAGGTAACCGTGTACAGGTAATCCTGGAATGTACGGAGCATAAAACCAGCGGGCAGCCGGGCACCAGCCGCTACATCACGGTAAAAAATAAAAAGAACAACCCCGAAAGGCTGGAGTTGAAAAAATATAACCCCATCCTGAAAAAGGTAACGGTACACAAAGAAATCAAGTAAATTAGCAGGTGTGCTGATTTGCAATGTGCTATTTGGAAAAACTACATTGGCATATAAGCATATTATCACATTATCAAATTAATAATAATGGCAAAAGCAGCTTCTAAAAACGCGAAAGTAAAAGACCTGAAAGCTTCGGCTGAAGCAAAAAACTGGACTAAAGTGATCAAGGCGGTGCGCAGCCCCAAGACAGGCGCTTACACTTTTAAGGAGCAGATCATTCACAAAGAGAAAGTGAAAGATTTCCTGGCTCAAAAGTAATCAGCGTTTGAAAAAATATGCAGAAAGCTATTCGTATCACCGAATGGCTTTTGTTGTTTTATCCCGTATTATCATGCTTTCAGCAGATTTCTAATTTATTATTTATAAACAGCAATCATGGGTTTTTTTAATAAACTTTTTGGCAAAAAAGAAAAGGAGAGCCTGGACCAGGGCCTGCAAAAAACGAAAGAGGGATTTTTTGCCAAAATCACCAAAGCCATCGCCGGTAAAAGCACGGTGGACGAAGAAGTACTGGATAACCTGGAAGAAGCGCTGGTGGGAGCTGATGTGGGAATTGAGACCACGGTAAAGATCATAGAGCGGATAGAAAAAAGAGTATCGAAGGATAAGTACATGAATGCTGCGGAGTTGAACAAAATGCTGCAGGAGGAAATAGAGCAGATACTGGTGGATGCACCCGGTTCTAACAGCTATGCTTTTGATTCGGCATTGCCAAAGAAACCATACATCATCCTGGGGGTAGGTGTAAACGGGGAAGGCAAAACCACCACTATCGGCAAGCTGGCATACAATTTTAAAAATGCAGGT
>DAOLFO010000359.1:0-3210 GCA_035326305.1 Chitinophagaceae bacterium | reverse complement strand
ATGAGTAAAAGCGGCGTTGGTTATAATCAGTTCCCGGCTGTCTTTCCAGGTATTACTGATTTGCTGCGACTCCATAGCAGCGCTGATGATACGGGACGACAACCATTCACCATAGCTGGCTACCCGGTCTTTGGTGCGGGCAGTCAGCTCACCCAATAAGAAAATACCGCTGCAGATATCTTCTATTTCATGGCAGCATTTTTTTACAAGGCTCAGCAACTGGCTCTGGTTAGCCACCGGTATCAGTTGCTTTACCGCTTCCAGGTGCCGCTGCTCTGTAAAGGTCAGCTTATCCCGGTAGGTTTCGTCACCTGCTGATGCCAGTGATGCGGCCTGCAGCAGCAGGTCCGTTACTCCGCCAAGCGCAGACACCACTACAATAAGGGAGCGGTCACCGGCCAACTGATCTTTTTTACCACGTACTATCTCAATTACTTTATTAATATTTCCGGCATTGGCTACGGATGTGCCGCCGAATTTTAAAACCTGCATGTTTGATAAAAATGTATTGAACAAAAAAATGAATAAAACAGGAAGCTACCTGTACAAGCGGCCGGAGCCCATGGGGTTTATATCGTACACTGTATCCGCCTTAGCGGATGGTAGTGGTTGTAGTGGTAATAATGGAAGCAGCTACAACATGGGCTGTAATAGCAGGAGATGTGGTGATATGACGATACTGTGCTGTCACGCAAAAACTAAGGTGACGCAATATACAGCTTAAAATGAAGAAATGAAATTATTTGTCTACTGATTCGGTAGCCTTTTTTACACTGCCGTGTTTTAATAACAACTGTTTGGCTTTGCCGTAGTCGCTCCAGCGCAGGCGCTCCATCAGCATGCGTACGCCGCGGTCAATGATTTTTTCATTGGTGAGCTGCATGTTTACCATTTTATTATCCTCCACCCTGCCCAGTTGTATCATAGCTGTAGTAGAGAGCATATTCAGCACCAGCTTTTGTGCTGTGCCGCTTTTCATACGGGTACTGCCGGTAACAAACTCAGGCCCCACCACCACTTCTATCGGAAAATCGGCCGCAGCACTGACGGGTGAAGAAGGATTGCAGGATATGCTGCCGGTGATAATGCCCCGCCTGCGGCATTCTTCCAGTGCACCTATTATATACGGTGTGGTGCCGCTGGCTGCTATACCCACCACCACATCTTTTTCGTTGATATTATGTGCCAGCAGGTCTTTCCAGCCCTGCTCATTATCGTCTTCAGCATTTTCAATAGCGGTGGTAATGGCTTTGTCACCACCGGCTATCACCGCCACCACCAGGCCGGGCGGCACACCATAGGTAGGCGGGCACTCACTGGCATCCACTACCGCCAGCCGGCCGCTGGTACCTGCGCCGATATAAAACAGGCGCCCCCCCATCAGCATATTATCACTGATGGCTTCAGCCAGCTTCTCAATTTGCGGAATGGCCTTCTGCACGGCAGCAGGCACTACCTGGTCTTCTCTGTTTATATTGTCCAATATCTCCCGAACAGTCATTTTTTCCAGGTGCCGGTAGTTGCTTGACTGTTCTGTTATTTTCTCAAAGGCCATATCCTCCCTTTTCTGTTTAACTGTGATATTTTATTAACCCTGTCATGGGCTTCTTTAAAACATTGCCCAGCTCAAATTCATAACTGGCGCAAAGTTGCTGTAATACATCTTTGAATCCAAACCCAACACTGCCTGCAAAGTGCACCGGCTGCCTCCACACCTCTTTATATTTACATAAATGATTGAAAAAAAAATCATTAAGTCCGTCCTCAATAATATTTTCAATCATATAATGCCCCCTGTTCTCTACCAAAAACCCTGTAAAGGCCGCAAGGTAGCGATTGGGCAACGGTTTTTTGTATACATTTTCCAGTATTTCGCTGGCAGATATGCCCGGGTAGGTCAGTTCAAAGCGACCCTTCAGCTCTTCATCAAATGTACCATATAGATAGTACTGTATCACTTTTTTGCCCAGATAAGCGCCGCTGCCTTCATCGCCCAGCACATAGCCAAGCCCGGGACTGTTCTTCATTATCCTTTTGCCGTTATAGGAGCAGGAATTGGAGCCCGTGCCCAGGATGCAGGCAATACCGCTGCCACGGCCGCAAAGCGCACGGGCGGCCGCCAGCAAATCATGGTTTACCTCCACATCAGCTCCGGGAAAAAGGGGCTTCAGGGCTTTCTTTACCAGCTTTGCATTGTCCGGGTTGGCGCAGCCGGTGCCATAGTAGTGGACTTCATCAATAGCTTCCTTTTTGAGCGACGGGAGCAGCTCCAGCCGCAGCAGCTCCTGTATCTGCTGGCCGTTGAGGAAATATGGGCTGATGCCCTGCGTGATGATTGTCTTTACCTTTCCATTCTTTACAAGGCTCCATTCAGACTTGGTGGCTCCGCAATCAGCAATGAGTTGAATCCTGGACATGTATGTAAGTTAATGGGAAATAGCCGGTAGTATAACCTTCTGTTGTCAACTTCAGACCGGAAACTATCAACTTTTATCTATTTTGCATCAAATTACAGCAAAGTTAGATGATGGGAAATAAAAAATTGCAGGTTTGGCTTCCGCTTCTTTTTGCCCTGACCATGATAGCCGGTATGTTTTTTGGCTATAAGCTCAATAAAACCGGTAACAGCAAAGGTTTTTTCAACGTATCCGGCAGCAGCTCCATGCAGGAAGTGATGGACCTGATACAGCAGCGGTATGTGGACAAAGTAAACCTGGACTCCGTATCCGGCGGTGCCATCCGCGAAATGATGAATGAGCTGGACCCGCATTCTGTCTATTTCCCCCCGGTAGAGCTCAAAGCCGCCAATGAAGACCTGGCAGGAAACTTTGAAGGCATTGGTGTGGAGTTCAATATCTTTTCCGATACGGTAAACGTAACCTATGTAATGCCCGGCGGCCCCAGCGAAAAGGCCGGCCTGCAGATAGGCGATAAAATATTAGCTGTAAACGACTCCTCCCTTACAGGGCGGGTCAGCTTTGACAAAATACGGGGGTATATCCGCGGCAGGGGCGGTTCGGTGGCCATGCTGAAAATTTTACGCGGGGCGCAAATACAATCCGTAGAGGTAAAGCGGGGAAGCATACCCGTGTCTTCCATAGATGCCGCTTACATGATTGATAAGACAACAGGCTATATCAAGCTCAATAAATTTACGGCAAACAGCTATGAAGAGTTTATGGCGGCGCTGGAAGAGTTGCAAAAGCAGGG
>DAOLFO010000034.1:0-17040 GCA_035326305.1 Chitinophagaceae bacterium | reverse complement strand
CTAGCGACCCCTTGCACCCCATGCAAGTGCGCTACCGGGCTGCGCTACGTCCCGAACCGGCGGACAATATTTGTCCGGGGCGGCAAATGTAGCATAAAATCAGAAAACAACCTAACCTCCTCACGAATAACGAAGTGTTTACCAGCATCCGTCATCATCGCCTTTAATATATCCCTCCGGCTGCGGCGGCAACTGCACCGGCGGGTAATAGGGAATAACCTGTTGCATTTTTTTCTTATCCGTATGTGCCTGCTGTTTTTCAGTGCCGGGTTTGCTGCTTTCCTGCTTCTTCCTCATGGTTGAAAGGCGAAAGGACTGAATTTCCATTTTTATAGCTGGTAGTGCAGGGAGGGTTTGCATGGTATTCCGTTAGGCATTAAGAAAAAGGGATTAAGCCAGTCCAAGAAGAGTGCCAGCCCGCCTGGTTACAGTTAGTTCAGCCATTAATAATTTCTCCACCGTTTGGGTGCAGCACCTGGCCGGTGATGTAGCCGGAATCTTCCTGGCAGGCAAGAAACAGGTAAGAAGGGGCGATCTCTGCCGGCTGTGCTGATCGTCCTGCCGGTGCATCGCTCCCGTGTGTGGCTACTTTCTTTCCCTTAAAACTGGAAGCAATAAGCGGCGTCCATACAGGGCCGGGTGCTACTGCATTTACCCGTATACCTTTGTTTACCAGGTTGGCCGCAAGGCTCCTGGTAAATGAGATAATGGCGCCTTTGGTAGCCGCATAGTCCATTAGTGCAGCGCTGCCGCGGTATGCAGTTACTGATGAGGTATTGATGATTGCAGCGCCTTTGCGCATCACCGGCAGGCAGGCTTTGGTGAGCCAGAAAAACGAAAAAATATTTACTTCAAATGTACGCCGTAATTGCCTGGTACTGAGCTTTTCAAGACTTTCTGTTTCGTAATGCAGCCCTGCATTATTGACCAGGATATCTATCCGGCCAAATTGTTTTTTTACCCGGGTGGCAGCAGCCCTGCAATGTACTTCCCTGCCCAGGTCGCCGGGAATCAAAATGCACCTGCGCTGGTATTTTTTTTCTATCAGCAGGGCAGTTTCCCTGGCATCCCTGTGCTCATTCAGGTAGGCGATAGCAATATCAGCACCCTCGCTGGCAAATAAAAGGGCAACAGCCTTACCGATTCCGCTGTCGCCACCTGTTATCAGCGCTATTTTGCCCGCCAGCTTACCTTTTGGATTGCCGATGGCAGGCAGTGTGTCCGGCAGTGGGCTCAGCCGGTACTCCATGCCCGGCCTTTGCTGTGTTTGCGGCCGGCGTACTGGCTTTACAGGTGATCCTTTTTGCATGGTATAAACGGCTAAAATTTTGTACCAAACCCGGCGCCAGCGGCAGTTTTTTATTTGGCTGACTATTTGTTAGTGGATGTAGAATTTATTTGACAATATGCTGAATCTGAAGAGCAAAATCTGGTCTGGGTATGCAATTGCTTTTTTGCTGCTTTTAGCTTCTTATTTTATTATTTTTTATTCCAGCAGGCGGATGCGGCAGGCCACGGGGGAAATCAGCCTGAACCATGAAACTACCGGCACTATCAACGGGCTCAGCCTTTCTGCCATAGCCGCCAAGAATACAGTGCTGGATTACTACTATTCAGGTGATACGGCAAAGCTGGCCTTTTATCATGAGCAGGCTGGACGGGTAGCCGATTTTATTGTTCTTATGGAAAACGAACTTTTCCTGCACCCGCAGCCTGCCCTTGATTCGTTAAAACGGGTGGCGCAGGAACTGCTGGTTTCCATGAAAGAGGGAGTGGCGCAGTTTCAGCAAACCCCGTTTACCCATACTAACAGGCATGATGAAAAAGGCAATGAGCTGCGCAGTATATTCAGCCGGCTGCTGACTCACTCCACCATGCTGATCAATAGCAATGAAGCAAGGATCAGCAGCAGGATCATCAGCCTGAACCAGCTTTTAAATACCACCCAAATCATTACGCTTATATCGCTTATACTGGCGGGGGCGCTAATCTTTTACTCGCTCATTACTTTTAATAAGGAAAACAGGGCCAAGGGCCTGGCCAGGCAGAAGGTACAGGAGTACAGCCTGGAGCTGGAGAAAAAAATAAAGCAACTGGAAGAAACCAACAGGGAAATCAATACGCTCCGCAGCATGGAAAAGTTTGCCTCTACCGGCAGGATAGCCCGTACCATTGCGCATGAAGTGAGGAACCCGCTTACCAATATTTCGCTGGCCGTGGAGCAGCTCCGGGAGCTTGGCGTACAGCACGAAGAATACCAGTTGCTGCTGGATATGGTGAGCCGCAATGCAGTGCGTATCAACCAGCTTTCGAACAACCTGCTGAATGCTACAAAATTTGAAGAGCTGAACGTACGCCGGCATAGCATCAACCAATTGCTGGATGAGACACTGGAGATGGCAAAGGATCGCATTGACCTGCAGCACATCACGGTGCAGAAACAGTATGCGCAGGATATATGCGCCGTGTCCGTTGACAGTGCAAAAATGAAAATAGCGCTGCTCAATATTATTGTCAATGCTATTGAGTCAATGGAAAAGGACAAGGGCGTCCTGAGCTTAAAAACAAGCAGCAAAGATGACAGGTGTGTAATAGAGGTTGAAGACAATGGCCCGGGAATGGATGAGGAACTGGTGCACAAAGTGTTTGAGCCTTTTTTTACCAGCAAACAAAAAGGGACAGGGCTGGGACTGACAAATTCGCAAAATATTATCCTCAATCACAAAGGCGCTATTTCCATAGACAGCAAGCCGGGCCGCGGCACCCGTTTTATTATCACGCTTGATTTTGCAAAGGATTCCTGAGGTGTGGAGTAAAATCCCCTATTTAGCTGCCGGCAGGGTAAGCAGGGCGGAAATTGTTTCCCCCGAAAAAGGTTTTGCGATAAAAAAGTCCACGCCATTGGCCCGGGCCTTCCTGCGATCAATGTCGCTGTCATGCGCAGTAATCATAATCAGCCGGGCCTGCGGGTATTGCTCCCTTATCTCTGCTGCAAAATCAACGCCCATACCATCGGGCAGATGATTATCAAGAATGATAATGCTGTATTGCTGCCCGGATTGCAGCATAGTGCGGGCTTCCTGTATGCTTTCCACTCTTGATGAGCGGATGCCGTGGCGGGATAATATTTGCTGCAGCAGGTAACAAATATCAGGTTCGTCATCAATGATCAGGGCACCTGACTGATGAACGGCCGCACCATATACATTAACAGGTTTATTCAGCTCTTCCATCACAATTCCAATATTACCCAATTACATTGCCAAATTGCATACCTTTCTGAAAGAAATGCAACCAGGGCTTTTTTTCGGCATGATTTGGGAGTATTAGTCGCTGTGCTTAAAACAGGGCCGGCTTAATTAAAAACGCTGCCAAAACACTTATTATGACAAAGAAAATCCTGATTATTGATGATGACTACGATATCTGCGTGCTCCTGAAACGGTTCCTGACGAAAAAGGGGTTTGAGGCAGAAGCATTTCATTCCGGCCATAAGGGGATAGCCGCCTACTATGAGCAACGCTATGATGCGGTCATCTGTGACTACCGGCTTGGCGATATGGATGCGGGGAAAGTAATAGATGCCCTGAAGAAAAAAGACCCGGCTGCTGCCATTATCGTTATTACAGGGTACTCTGATATTAAAACAGCCGTGGAAGTGATCAAGATGGGTGCTTTTGACTACATCAGTAAGCCGCTGGTGCCGGACGAAGTGCTGTCCGTATTGCAGGAAACCTTAAAGGGCGAAAGCACCCGCTCTGCTATAAAACCCTCAACTGCCACATTACCTGGCATAGAAACGACAGTTAAAGCAGGAAATGATTCCCTGCCTGTTACGGGCTCCGGGTATTATAAAGGACAGTCCGCTGCTATGCAGGAAGTGTACAGCCAGGTCAGCCTTGTGGCCGATACACCGTATAGTGTCATTTTGTATGGGGAAAGCGGGACGGGCAAGGAAGTGGTGGCCCGGTCCATTCACGAGGAAAGCTCCCGCAGGGGTAAGCCATTTGTAGCGATTGACTGTGGCATTCTTTCCCGTGAGCTGGCAGCCAGCGAACTGTTTGGCCATGTGAAAGGATCTTTTACCGGGGCAATTTCAGATAAAGAAGGGCATTTTTCCCTGGCAGAAGGTGGTACACTTTTTTTAGATGAGGTAGGTAACCTGCCCATGGAAGTGCAGACGATATTGCTGCGGGTGATACAGGAGCGCCGGTTTAAAAAAGTTGGGGGTAGTAAAGAGATTGATACCGATGTACGGATTATTGTGGCTTCCAATGAAAATTTATATGAGGCGCACCGGAAGGGAAAATTCCGGGAAGATTTGTACCATCGTTTCAATGAGTTTATGATCCACCTTCCGCCGTTGCGTGACCGGAAAGGGGATATTATGCCGCTGGCTGCTTTTTTTCTGGACAAAGCCTGTAAAGAAACAGGCAAAAGCATTGCCGGCTTTGATAAAGAAGTAGGGGAGATGTTTACCAGCTACAACTGGCCGGGAAACCTGCGTGAGCTGCGCAATGTGGTGCGCCGGGCGGTGCTGCTCACCCCGGCTGAGGGGATAGTGAAGGCTTCCGTACTGCCGCAGGAATTAAAAGCATACCTGTTTTTTGCCGATCACCAGGTGCAGGAACCTGAGTTGCCGGCCATTCCGCAAACAGGGCCTGCTTTGGCAGGCGCTAACTCCGCTGATCCGCTCAAAGGAGCAGCCAGCCGTGCCGAGTTTGATACCATCATGGCGGCACTGAAGCAGGTAAACTTTAATAAAAAGAAAGCGGCAGAACTGCTGAATGTAGACCGGAAAACATTGTATAATAAATTGAAAAATTTTCAGCAATATTTCCCGTCCTGAATTAAAAATACCGGAACAGCTAATACGTAATGGCTTCAGCAGCCCTACAGGCTGCTTTCAGGTAAACCATTTTTTGTTTTTTATAAATTACCTTTTATTGTCCGTACATACTGATCACCTGCTGCAATAGCAACTGATCAAACTGCGGATTGTTTTGATAAACTTCAATGATTGCATTGGCTTTTTCCGTTTCTTTTGCTTCCAGGTAGCAGGCTATCAGCTCCAGCACGCCGGATTCAAACCCGGGGTACTGCTTGTACAGGCTCTCCAGGTGCGAGATGGCAAGGTCAGGCTGCTGCTTCATATTGTATACCAGCGCCCGGTAATAATCGAGAAACGGATCTTTGTCTATCAGCTTATCCAGCATATTAATGGAAGTAAGAGCCTTGTCATATTCTTTTTGCAAAAAATGTAAATCAATCAGCAATAAGTAAGAGTTAGGATCATCAGGGAAAGCCTGCTGGTAATCGGTAAGCTCCTTCACATATTTCTCTTCATTCAATTCAGAAGATATCTGGATGGACATCAGGCGGAACATTTTTTCCTTAGCTGCCTGTTCCGGTATTTCCGTATCAAAAACTTTCCTGGCGCCGGCAAAGTCGCCCTGCTGCATTTTCAGCTTCACCCGCTTCAGGGTTTCTGCAGCAGCTATCATCTCACGGTCTTCCTTACCATTTTCCTGTATGAAAGCCGAAGCCATATCTGCCAGCAGCGAGCTGAATGATTGTCCGGCGAGATAGATGTACATATCGGCGATATACGTTTTGCCTTTTTCTTTTGATAGCTCAAAATCGTGGTAATTGAGCCCGTCATCAGCATACAGGCGGTACACCAGGTGCTGCACTTTATCTTTTTCATAATGCTTTACCAACTGGTAAGTCCCTTTATCACCCAGTCCCCGTATGATCTGGTTGCCCATATTGACCCGGGCAAAACCTTCTTTTATACCCTGCAGGAAGGCGGGGGATTCTGCCACTCCCTTGTTTTGGGCAATCCGCCGGGCCAGCATGTCTGCATTCAGCAGGTTGTCAAAATTTTTCGGTTTCTTATTCTCTATCGAGGCATCTATTTCACGGGCCAGCGCCAGCGCCTCTTCTTTGCTTACGGCCTCTTCTCTTGTTTGCCGGCAGGAAGTAAACAGCAAAGCAGCAGCGCTGAGAAGTAAAAGAAAATAACGCATAAAGATGATTTGACGACAAAATACAGTTTAGAGCCGATACTTTTCAGTGATCCTTCAAAAACACTAACAATTGTTATCTTTGGCGCTCAATTTTTATTTTCCATATGAAAAAAAGAGAAGTATATATCCTGTCCGCGGTACGTACGCCTATCGGCAGCTTTGGCGGTTCCTTAAAAGCATTGTCTGCCACACAACTTGGTGCCGCTGCTATTAAAGCTGCGCTGGCAAAGGCCGGCATCAGTGCAGATAAGATCCAGGAAGTATTGATGGGCTGTGTGCTGCAGGCCAACCTGGGGCAGGCGCCGGCAAGGCAGGCAGCAAAATTTGCCGGGCTGCCGGATCATGTTAATTGTACTACGGTAAATAAGGTGTGCGCCAGCGGCATGAAGTCAATAGCACAGGCAGCACAGAGCATTTTGCTGGGTGATGCAGATATTGTAGTGGCCGGCGGTATGGAAAGCATGAGCAATGTACCCTTTTATACCGACAGCCTGCGCTGGGGAAATAAATATGGTAATACAACGCTCACCGACGGGCTGGCCAAAGACGGGCTGACAGATGTGTATGATGGAAAAGCAATGGGCTTTGCAGCAGAGCTGTGCGCAAAGGATTGCGGCATCAGCCGCGAAGAGCAGGATGCTTTTGCGGTGCAGAGCTACCAGCGCAGCCAGGCAGCATGGGAAAAGGGATTGTTTGCCGGTGAAGTGGCGCCTGTGGAAATCCCGCAGCGCAAAGGCGACCCGGTAGTATTTGCCAAAGACGAAGAACCGTATAATGTAAAGTTTGATAAAATTCCCGCACTGAACCCAGCTTTTGAAAAAACAGGTACGGTTACTGCTGCTAATGCATCAACGATGAATGATGGTGCGGCAGCGCTGGTGCTGATAAGCGGTGAAAAGATGGAAGAGCTGGGGCTGAAGCCGGTTGGCCGCATTGTTTCTTATGCGGATGCAGAGCAGGCGCCGGAATGGTTTACCACCACCCCTTCACTGGCAGTGCCTGCTGCAGTACATAAAGCCGGCCTGCAAATGACAGATATTGATTACTGGGAGCTGAACGAAGCATTTGCCGTAGTGGGTATAGAAAATACAAAACGTATGAAGCTGGATCCTGCCCGTGTGAATGTGCATGGCGGTGCTGTATCACTGGGGCATCCGCTGGGAGCCAGTGGCGCACGTATCCTCGTTACGCTGCTGCATGTGCTGAAAGCAAACGGGGCTAAATACGGCGCTGCAGGTATCTGCAATGGCGGTGGTGGCGCCTCTGCTATGGTGATTGAAAACTGCTGATTTATTTTTCTTTAAATAATATGCTGTATGAAAAAAAATATTTTTTACCCGGCACTGCTGTTAACCACCATATCGTCTATCGCTTTTATAGCGCCGGTAAAGCATACAGGTGATCTTAAGGGCGCCTGGGGAATAAATGAAAATGGAAAAGAAACCACGGTGGTTTTCCAGGATGGCTATGTTTCCTTCAGTGTATTCAATAAAGCGCAAAAGCTGTTTGTGCATACTTACGGCGGTCCTTACCGCACAGAAGGCAATAAGCTGAAATACACAATAGAATATCACACCAGCGATAAGCAGCAGATCGGCAGTATCAAAGAATCTGCCTTTAGCATTGCTGATGATGCCCTGCAAATGGATATCAACGGCGCAAAGCATACTTTCAGCAGGATCGATAATGGCAGCGGCCCCCTTGCCGGCAACTGGCGTATCACCGGCCGCATGCAAAATGATAAAATGTCGGAGATACAGCGGAGCGACCGCAAAACATTAAAGCTCCTGTCCGGCACCCGTTTTCAATGGATGGCTATCAACCCGGCTACCAAAGAATTTTTTGGTACCGGCGGCGGCACTTACACGTTTAAAGACGGAAAGTATACAGAGTATATCGAATTTTTTTCCCGCGACAGCAGCCGGGTAGGAGCAGTGCTGGCGTTTGATGGAAAAGTGGAAGGGGATAAATGGGAGCATAGTGGTAAGAGCTCAAAAGGGGATCCCATTCATGAAATATGGAGCAGGGATAAATAAGCTCATTTCACTGATGTAATTTTTTCAATGAGGCGCCGGTATATTACTGGCGCCCTTTTATTATAGCTGTTGAACTTTATTCTTTGCATCTTCTTTACATTTTCTTTTGCGGTAGAAAAATAACCGGAGAATAAAGAAACCTGCCCGGGTAGCTGTCATGTTTGATAGTACCAACCTTTAGTTTGTATTTTTTTCAGTAAGCATGCAGTATGCTGCCGTATTTATTTATCTGTAAAATAATCATAACGGGATAGCGTGCCTCCTGCAAACTCAATGCCCAGCAGCACATTTACCTCTCCACCGCTCAGCTCTTTATTGTCTTTGCCTGTAATGTAGATATGTGACGGTGTAATCACCCAACCGGCCCAGGAGCTGAGAGCAGAGCTGGCTGTCCACAAAACAGATCCGGATAGAGAAAGGCGGCTGAGCAGGATATGGCCTTCCTGGCCCACCTGGTCTTTGTGCACCACAAGGTAATCGCCGTTTTCCATTTTTGCCGGAAGGCCTGTTTGCCCATGCAGCAGGAAACCGGCATCCAGCAGCAGGGGGGATGGCAACTGTGTGATACTACTGGCATTTATACGGGCGGTACCGTTTTTATCTGTTTGGTAAGTGCTGCGGTATAGTTGTCTGCGGGCCGTTTCGTCATAGACCGTGCTGTAGCTGAAACGATCACTTTGCTTACTGATTTCTTTTTGGCTGAAAAGCCCGTACCAGTTGCCCGGCAAAGTATCAGCGTTTACTTTCATCTGGCTGAAAGAAATGCCTGAGTTTCGTTGCAGCGCTTCTTTTCTTCTCCTGGTTTCATCCTGGTTTCTTCTGGCCTGTGCGGCCTGCCGCTGCAGCAGCATCAGGCTAT
The DNA here is from genome assembly GCA_035326305.1 of Chitinophagaceae bacterium. Classification (GTDB taxonomy): domain Bacteria; phylum Bacteroidota; class Bacteroidia; order Chitinophagales; family Chitinophagaceae; genus DAOLFO01. Next base: position 8,116 of record DAOLFO010000034.1, on the reverse strand, counting down.
CCCTTACAGCATACAGCACTTTTCTTTCACTCATCCACTCCTTTGTGAGCCTGGCATATTGCTCCCGGCTTATTTTCTTTTCTGCCAGCAGGCGGGAGGGGCGGTAATTCTTTTGCTGGTTCAGGGAATCTTCTTTCGTCCTGATTTCTTTCAGCAGCGTTTCAATATGCCCTGTTTCGCCTTCCGCCCTGGTATCGTCCCCGGTTTGTGCTGCCAGCAGGGTTTTTGTATCCAGCTTCCACCGGCTGCCATCTTTTGCAATGATAAACAAGGCGTCTTTATCTTCACCTAACTCATAATAGCGGCGTTCATCCGGAAGGAGCTGCCCCAGTTGCGGATTTTTTTCTGCTATTATTTTTTTATCGGCCATTGTTTCCAGTGTTGCCGGATGAAAAGCCATCAGCTCCCCGATAAACACCCATGCAAGCCCGCCTGATGCACCCAGTATTTCCACCGGGTGGTATTTTATATCCCGCTGTTTTTTAATTTTCCTGGATGATACTTTTTTTAGCGAAGCGGCATCATTGGCCTGTATAAAATAACTGGTATTGACATTTTTTTGGATAAAGTTTCCCCGCCGGGAGTAAGCGATTGTTTTATCGAATTTTACGAGGGCGAAAAGCATTTCCTTATCTCCTGTGCTGAAATGCAGCACCTTTCCGGAAGGGGAAGATCGTTCATCGTACTGCGCCAGGCATGCCCTTAAAGAATAAATAATGCCAACAGCCAGTAAGCCAATTGCTACTATGGCCGTGATAGTGAATTTGCCAGCCCGGGTCATACAGGTCTTTTTGCAAAATTATGGGTATCTGCCCGACTGTGCCGGCACATTTAGCCATGTGCAGGTTTTATGAGCAGCCTGTATGCGGCAGGGCAATGTATTTACAGCGAGCGCTTATTTTTCCTGCTGATATCCTGTGCAATGATCAGCAGCAGGGAGAAGATCAGCAGTACGCTATACTCCACGCCGCCAAGCTGGTGCCCGACTACAAACCACCCATTGGCGGCATGCACGAGGATGATGCCCATAATGATCTCAGTCATTAGTACCAGCGCAATCCATTTTACAAAAAAACCCGCTGCCATACAGAGCCCGCCTGCTATTTCAAAGATGGTAAGAAACCAGGCGACTGCGTTTCCTGCGGGAAAACCTTTGAAGGTAAGGAAGTCGCCAAAACCATCCACCGTACCGGCATATAAGCGTATGAACCCGTGTGCGGCAAGCAGCAGCGCCACTACAATGCGAAATACTGTAAGCGAAGAGGAAACAGAAGGGAAAGCAGGTTTCATAACTGTTTTTTTAATAAAAGAGGGCGGGTATAGAGGATACCTGCCCGTTGCAAACGTATTTAAAACCACGTTCACATGAGAAAAATTTTAGCTGATCAGTAACCGTTATTTTGCAGCAGTACACCTCTGCTTTTATCCACCTCAAGCTGGGGGATGGGCATGATGCTTTTTTCTGCACCAAAATTTTGTACGGGCAAAATGGTTATTCCGTCATTGTCATATTTATTAGCAACATTTCCTTTGGTCCGCATGATGTCCCAGAAGCGGTGCCCTTCAAATGCCAGTTCGATACGGCGTTCGCCGAGTATGGCGGTGATCAGCATTTGCTTGTCTGCAAAATCAGCAGCCGTGTATGAAGGAGCTGTTACCTGAGCCCTGTCCCGCACCAGGTTGAGGGCAATAATGGCATCTGCATCCACACCACTGGCTACCCTGGCAGCAGCTTCGGCATAAGTAAGCAATATTTCTGCATAGCGTATCACCGGGGCCCAGTCGGACCTGGTTCCCACGTCCGGGTATTTATTTGTGAATATGTAGCCTTCATTTGCACCGGTACCTTCTATCAGCATTGCTGTGCGCCGTTTGTCATCTGCTGTAAAATAAGGATTGGTAGATGCGTTCAGGAATGTGGCGGAGATAGCCAGGTCGCCGCGTCCGTTAGGAAAATAATGCTGGGGCAGCGCATTGTTGGTGTTCGGGTTATCGTTTACGTTATTCGGGATGCTCCACACCGTTTCGCTGGTCTGGTATTTGCCCGGGCCAAAAGCACCATTAGGCTCTGCCTGCAGGGCGTAAGTGCCATAGTTGCCATTAATGATGTTCAGGCTGGTGGTGCGGGCATTCGGATAATCATTCTGATACAGGTATACCCGCGACAGCAAACCTGCCGCTGCTGCTTTGGTAGCCCTTGTCCTGGTTTCATAAGTAGTGCCATAGGTCACCGGCAGATCAGTGATGGCAGCCTGCAGGTCGCTGATGATTTGTGCATACACATCTTTCACTGCTGCCCGGGGCTTATTGGCGTCGGGTGTGTTGGCAGTAAAATTTTCTGTGATAACGGGAATCCCGATATGCGAAGCGTCAGCAGTAAATACATAAGGCTGTGCAAAAAAATTGACCAGGTAAAAATGACTGATGCCCCTGATGAATTTACATTCGGCAAGCAGCTCTTTTGCTTTTTGAGCGGAAAGCAGGGAACTGTTGGCAGTGATGCCGGCTTCCACCCGGTTGGCGGTGGCAATAGCTGCATAGCCGGCAGTCCAGACAGTAGCTGGCAGCCCGTTATTGGATAGCATATTGAAACGGGCCAGGTCGCCGAAGAATGCGCCCTTGTCAAATATATCCTCGCCCATCAGGTCTACATAAATCAGCGCACGGCCGGAGAGATAGTTGGCACTTTGAAGCGCATTGTAAGCGCCAAGCACAGCATTTTCAATTTTCTGAGGTGAGGAAAATGCAAGCTCTGAAGACAGCCTGTCATTTGGCACTACCTCATCGGTCACTTTTTTCTGGCACCCGGTCATCGCCAGGAACGTCAGGGTGCTGGTAACAAATATTATTCGTTTCATATCATCTTTTTGATTGTGTTATTAAAACTGGATGTTTACACCGCCTGTAAAAGTCCGGGGCAGGTAAGGTCTGAAGCTGTCAATACCCAGCCCGATGTTTACGTTACCATTGGCATTGGCTTCGGGATCTATTCCTTTGTAGCTGGTGAATGTCCACAGGTTTTGCACCTGCACATATACACGGATTCGGCTAAGCTTTATTTTTTCAGTCAGTGTATTGGGCAGGCTGTAGCCAAGCTGCATATTTCGTATCCGCAAAAAGTCTCCCTTCTCCAGGAACCGGGTGGAAACCTGTGCCGACTGGTTATCGCCCCAGAATAAGCGGGGTACATCCGTTGCGTCACCATTTTTTTCCCAGGCATTTAATATATACTCGCTCTTATTCCGGTTGGTGGTATATACCATCAGGTTTTGCATCGTATTGTTGTATACGTAAGCGCCCAGTGAATACTGCAGGTCAACAAGCATATCAAATTCTTTGTAACGCAGGTGTTGTGCCAGGCCGCCAAACAGTTTTGGATAAGGTGTTTTCTTATCGTCAAGCACCCGGTCTGCTGCAGATATGGCGGTAGTGATGCTGCCATCGCTCACCAGTGTCCACCGGTTAGCAGCAGGCAGGGAATGATCATATTGCTTCCTCACCCCGTTTACATCAAGAAAAGTAGGGAGGCCGTTTGCCGGGTTTACTCCGGCCCACCTGATCAGGAAGTAGGAGCTCATATTGTGGCCGGGCCTTACCAGGCTGTTGCCACCAGGTATATCATCGCCATTATCATTGGTGGCCAATACCTTGTTTTTATTCCAGGCTATATTAAAGTCAGCATCCCAGGTAAAATCTTTTTTATTGAATACAGGAATATTGAGGCTTAATTCAACACCTTCATTTTTCAGCCTGCCGATATTTTCCGTGATTATATTGCCGGGGAAACCTAATGTGGCCAGCACAGGATTGTTGAGTATAAGATCCTGCGTTTTTTTGTTGTAGTAATCAAATGAGATATGCAGCCCTTTACGAAGGGTAAGATCAAATCCTACATCTAATTGCCCTGTACGTTCCCATTTTAATGAGGAATTGCCGGGATTGTTGAGGTTGAGCGAAGGCAGATCGGCATATTGTGTGGGAGCAAAAGTGGCGAGTGCCGGGAAGTCCCCAATGTTAGAGTTGCCGGTGATACCATAGCTGGCCCGCAGCTTCAGCTCACGGATGATGGCTATTGACTGCATAAAATCTTCCTGGCTGATGCGCCATGCCAGGGCACCGGACGGGAAATAACCCCAGCGGTTGTCCCTGCCAAAACCTGAATAAGCATCGGCCCGTACATTAAAGGAGGCTATATACTTATTTTTATACCCATAGTTAACTCCGCCAAAGTATGAAGCGAGGCCATTATTTTCAGTGTTTCCATTTTGCACACCTGTGCTTGCATAGTTGGCCGGGTCTATAAGGCGGAAAAGCAGATCATTGATGCTGACACCAAATGCATAATAAAACATACCCCGGTTACGGGTATATTCTGCACCTGCCAGCGCATTGATATCATGGTCGTTAAATTTCGCTACATAGTTCAGTGTGTTTGTCCAGCTCCATACTCTTTTTTCGTTGCTGACTGTTTGTCCCAAACCAGCGAGCCCGGAGCCATCACCTACGGATGGATCCCAGTATTGATCCGTATAGCCGGAAAGCTGATCGATGTTGAACTGGGATTTGAACTTCAGCCCTTTTATTAACTGCGCTTCACCATAAACGCTGCCAATAAGGCGGCGGCTGTCCCTGGTATCGAAGTTGAGCTCCTGCACTGCTACCGGGTTGGGCGTATTATTGAGCGGTGAGTTGCCGCCTGCACCTGTATAGTAAGAGCCGTCTTCGTTGTGGATCGGTATATTAGGATAAGCAGTAAGCGGGCCAAATGGTACACCGCTCAGTGCTCCGCCTGTACCGCTGCCCAGGCCATAAGAAGTAGTTTGCGAGTACTGCATTTTAATACCGGTTTCAAACCAGGTGGTGGGCTTTGCCGTCAGGTTGAGGCGGCCGGAGATACGCTTTTGACGGTTGACGATAATATAGTTTTGAAAATCGTTGTAGCCGAGTGAGCCGTAGTAAGTCGTTTTACCGGCACCACCGCTTATAGCCACCTGGTGGTTTTGTGTCATGCCGTTGCGGTACACTTCTTTTTGCCAGTCTGTATTTACCACATCAGCCTGGCCATCCCCGTTGTAGTCGCCGTGTGCGGCAATGCTGGTCAGCCCTGCATTGCTGCGCATTTTATTGATGACAGTGTTGTATTGATCCCCGTTCAGCACTTTCAACTGACGGGATGCTTTGTTTACGCCCACATACCCATCATAAGTAAGTGTGCCGGCGCCTGCTTTTCCTTTTTTGGTAGTAATGAGCAGCACACCTGCAGATGCACGGCTGCCATAGATGGCTGCTGCCGATGCATCTTTCAGTACTTCCACGCTTTCGATATCGTTAGGGTTGATATCCGCCAGTGTATTTACCGGGTTGTAGAGCTGCCCGTCATTACCCTGTGAAATAGGTACGCCGTCCACCACGATCAGCGGCTGGCTGCCGGAAGAAATGGAAGAGGCACCGCGTACACGAATGATCACATTGTCACCTACAAGGCCTGATGAAGTATTGACCTGTACACCCGCCGCTTTTCCGGTGAGCGCCTGGTCAAAGCTCATCACAGGGCGGTTGGCCACTTCAGCGCCGCTGACTTTTGCCACGGCCCCTGCCACATTAGCTTTGCTGATCTGCTGGTAGCCTACCACTACTACTTCATCCAGGCTGCTTACCGATTCCTTAAGCTGGATGGTATAGCTGGTGCGGCTGTCAATAGCCAGTTCCAGTGGTTCAAAATTGAGAGAAGAGATAACCAGTGTTTTGTCACTGGCGCCAACGGTGAGGGAGAACCGGCCGTCTGCATCAGTTACCACGCCATTATTAGTGCTTTTAATAACTACAGAGGCTGCGGCAACGGGTACGCCTTTTTCATCGGTCACTTTCCCTGTTATTGTGCGGGATTGGGCAAGCACATGCGCTATGCTGCATATCAGCATAATGCCTGCCAGAGCAAGTTTTCTCATGATGGTTAATTTTTACAGTTAGTGCGATAATTGAATCATCGCGGGTTGACAGTAAATGTGAAATTATCAGGATGCAGCAAGCGGTTTTAATGTATTCTACCGGCAACATTTCAGTGTATACTGAAAGCAGGTATTACAGAATGACTGCCATTTATATATTCGTGACAGTCGTTTGTATATGAAAGCATGCGGGTGGTAGTGGTGCGGGAACCGGCAATCCGTGTGTAAGCACCAAATGGCAAATGACAAGAAGCAAATAAGTACTAAAAGCGATTAGCTGTGAGTTATTAGTTTTAGTATATACCAGAGACGAAAAACATAAATCGGGAATCGGGCATTTGTGGCTTGTAGCTAATAGCAAATCATTAAATCAGAAATCTATCCGCCAGCAATCGTAAATCTAAAATCGAAATTCGTAATTCCCTGCGCCGTACATCGTACACCTTACATCGTATTATATCATACATCTTGCAGCTAATGGCTTATAGCTAATAGCTAATCATTAAATCAGAAATCGATAAATCAGACATCTATCAACTAATAATCGTGAACCGTCAATCGCTGCGCCGTACATCATACATCGTACACCTCAGGCTTTATCCAGCACGGCCATTACCAGTTCTTTGTAGCTGCGACCAATAGGAAGGAGTTGGTGGTTGATTTCAATATCAGTAGCGGTAAATGCCTCTATTTTATTTTTCGCTACAATGAATGAACGGTGTATACGGATAAACTCATGGCGGGGAAATATTTCTTCCGCCTGGCCTAATTGCATCTTGGCGGTAAACGATTTTTCTTTTGTCACTATCCGTATATATTCTTTGAGGCTTTCGATATACAGCACATCAGCAAGAGCTATGCGCACCTTCTTTTTACCAATATGGAAAAAAAGGGAAGGAGCGGCAGGCAGCTGCGTAGTTTCCGTTACCGGGATTGCCGCCGGGGTCTGCTTATGCAGCTTGTTTACCGCTGCCAGGAAGCGGCTGAACTCTACCGGCTTTAAGAGATAATCCAGCACATTGTACTCATAGCCCTGCAGCGCAAACTCATGGTAAGCCGTAGTGATAATAATGGCCGGCGGACGCTTTAATGTTTTTAGAAAATCAAATCCTTTGAGCTTGGGTAAATGTATATCCAGGAAAATAAGGTCAACGTGTCCCTGCTGCAGCTCTTCCAGTGCAAATATCGCATCCGGGCATACCCTGCGCAGGTGCAGAAAGGGTACCTGCCTGATATAATCCTGCAGCACTTCTGCTGCCAGTGGCTCATCTTCAATGATCAGGCATTGATATTGATGCATGGTTCAGGAGGTTGATGGTTAACAGCACCGAAAAAACATCTTCCCGGTTGCTGATATTTATTTCATGGCCGGGGTAAATCAGCTCCAGTTGCCGCCGTACATTCCGCAGCCCGATATTTTCCGTTATCGTTTCTGCAGCATCCGGGTCCCTGGAGTTTTCTACAGCAAAAGTAAGCATCCCGCCCCGCAGCATCAGGCGGATATGGATAAAAGAACGGAAGCGGGTTTCGCCGGCGCCGTGCTTAAAAGCGTTTTCTACAAAGGGGAGCAGGATGAGCGGCGCTATTTGCTGCTGCCCGTTATCAATATCCTCTTCAAAGCGAATGTGCAGCCGTTCATTATATCTTATTTTCTCCAGCTCAATATAATCTTTTAAAACCTGTATCTCTTTTTTTAACGGGATGTAATGATGCCCTGACTCATAGAGCATAAACCGCAGCAGCTTGGACAGCTTCATTACTGCGCCGGCCGTATCGTCTGATTTTTTGCGTGCCAGTGCATAAATGTTATTTAGCGTATTAAAAAGAAAATGCGGGTTTGTTTGTGTACGCAAAAACTTCAGCTCCGCTTCCAGCTTTTCCTTTGTCAATTCTTTTTGCCGGGCTTTTGCTGCCTGGGATACGCGGTATTGTTTAAACGCTACGGCCAGTCCCACTACAAAGATCAGATCTACTAAAGAGGATATGATTCGCTGTGTATTAAAAAGCAGGCTGTTTTCTGCAGGCTCCCGGTAGATGTATGGTAAAAGGAACTTAACAATGACCAGCCGCTGCACAACCACGGAGGTAGCCAATACAAGGCTCCCAAGCAGCATGGACAGCGGCAGCTTAACCGGCCTGCTGATCAGGTAAATAATAAAATAGGAGGA
>DAOLFO010000358.1:0-3235 GCA_035326305.1 Chitinophagaceae bacterium | reverse complement strand
AATCCCTGCATACACAACAAGGCCAACGTGGAATACCTGGTGCAAAAAGGTAAAGCACTCCCGGTGTCCGTCCACCCCATTGGCGCTGTCACACGCAACACGGAAGGCAAAGAGCTGGCAGAAATGTACGATATGCGGGCCAGTGGTGCCGTGGCTTTCAGTGACGGTACCCATTGCATCCAGTCGCCGGGGCTGCTCGTCAAAGCGCTGCAATATGTAAAGGCTTTTGACGGCACCATCATTCAACTGCCGGATGATAAAAGCATCAACCCGCAGGGACTGATGCACGAAGGCATCACTTCCACCCGCATGGGGCTGCCCGGCAAGCCTGCCATGGCTGAAGAGCTTATCGTAGCCCGTGATATCAAGCTGGCCCGTTATGCCGCATCAAGGCTGCATTTTACAGCAATAAGCACGGCCAAATCACTGGAATATGTGCGGCGCGGAAAAGAATCCGGCACTGCTGTCAGTTGCTCCGTCACTCCCTATCACCTGTACTTTACAGATGAAGACCTTACCAGCTACAATACCAGCCTGAAAGTAAACCCGCCGCTGCGCACCCCTGCCGACCGGGATGCGCTGAGAAAAGGATTAGCAGACGGTACCATTGACTGTATCGCCACCCATCACCTGCCGCATGAATACGACAGCAAAGTGCTGGAGTTTGAATATGCCAAATACGGTATGATTGGCCTGGAAACAGCGTATGCGGTGCTTAACACGGCAGTGCCGGATATGGCTGCCGGTACCTGGGCAAAGCTGCTGAGCATTAACCCCCGTAAGCTGTTTGGCCTGCCGGCACTGACTGTACAGGAAGGGCAACCGGCATCACTTTCTTTTTTTATGCCTTCGGAAAAATGGACGGTAAGCAAATCGCATCTGCGCTCCCGTTCGGCTAATACACCTTTCTCAGGCAAAGAGCTCACCGGAAAAGTAAAAGGTATTTTTCATAAAAACCAATTGGTGCTAAACGATTAAACAAGGGCCCGATAATGAAGACCACACCGATGATAAAAGGCTTAATTGCCGGTATTTTAATGGTGGCTGCGCATCTCGCTTTCTACTATGGCAAAGTGCCCAACAGCTCACCGCTCACTTATCTGGTGTATGTGCTGTATGCAGGCGGCCTGGTATGGACATTGCGTGCCTACTACTCATCTCCAGATTATAAGCCGCAGTTTGGCGCCATCTTCAGCCAGGGGTTCCGCTATTTTATTGTAGTAACGCTGGTAATGGTCTGCTATATATTTATCTTTATCAAAACACATCCGCAAATGGCGGAAGACACTGCACAGCTCTACCGCGAAGACCTGGTAAAGCAGGGCTCAAAGTCGCATAAGACACCGGAAGATATTGAACAGGCTGTGCAGGAGTTTAAAGACAGCTTCACCGCCAGTTGGGTATCTATCACCATGTTCAGCCAGTTGCTCATGGGTGTATTGTTTACCGCGGCAGGAGCCGGTTTTTTGCTGATGCGAAAAAAATAAATGATGGATCTGTCAATCGTCATACCGCTGCTGAACGAAGAAGAATCGTTGCCGGAATTATCTGCCTGGATAGAGCGGGTGATGCAGGAAAACAATTTTTCCTACGAAATCATTTATGTAGATGACGGCAGCACCGACAATTCGTGGCAGGTGATAGAGCAACTACGGGCGGGCAACCCCTGCATCAAGGGGATCAAATTTCAGCGCAACTATGGCAAGTCTGCCGGACTGAATGAAGGTTTCCGCGCCGCTACCGGCGAAGTCATCATCACTATGGATGCCGACCTGCAGGACAGCCCCGATGAAATACCTGAACTCCGCCGCCTGATTATAGAAGACGGGTACGATATGGTAAGCGGCTGGAAAAAGAAACGCTATGATAACAGGCTGACCAAAAACCTGCCCAGCAAGCTCTTTAATGCGGCTGCCCGTACCATGAGCAAAATAAAGCTGCATGATTTCAACTGCGGGCTGAAGTCGTACCACAAAAGAGTGGTAAAAAGCATAGAAGTATACGGAGAAATGCACCGCTACGTGCCGGTGCTGGCCAAATGGGCCGGCTTCCGCCGCATTGGAGAAAAAATAGTGGAGCACCGCCCCCGCAAGTATGGCGTGAGCAAGTTTGGATGGAGCCGCTTTATCAATGGCTTTCTTGACCTCGTTACCATTTTCTTCATGGGCAAATTTGGTAAAAGGCCCATGCACTTCTTTGGCTTGTGGGGCACTTTGTTTTTCTTGCTTGGCTTTGGCTTCGCCTTATTCCTGGTGGTATCCAAGATCATTGACTTCAGCTACGCCATTACCAACCGCCCCGGCTTTTTCATATCGCTTACCGCTATCATTATCGGCGTACAGCTTTTCCTGGCAGGATTTATCGGGGAACTTATCAGCCGCAATGCTTCCGGGAGAAATAACTACCTCATCGAAACCAAAGCGGGGTTATAGCTATGGCCCGCATCGTCATCATAGGGCCTGCCCATCCCCTGCGCGGAGGACTTGCCACTTTTAATCACCGGCTGGCAAAAGCATTTATTGACAACGGGCACACCTGCAGCATCTATTCTTTTTCGCTGCAGTACCCTTCCTTTCTTTTTCCGGGCACTACCCAATACACTACTGAGCCTGCGCCGGAAAACCTGCTCATTCACACGGTTATTAATTCGGTCAACCCGTTTAACTGGATTAAGGCGGGCAACCGGCTCAAAAAAGAGAAGCCTGACATTATCGTGGTACGCTACTGGCTGCCATTTATGGGCCCGGCGCTGGGCACTATTTTGCGCCGGGTACGTAAGAACAGGCATACCCGTATCATTTGCATAGCAGATAATATCATCCCCCATGAAAAAAGGCCGGGCGATAAAGCATTCACCAGGTATTTTATAAAAAAATGTGACGCTTTTATCACCATGAGCGATAAAGTAATGGCCGATCTCCGGCTGTTTGACCAGCAAAAGCCGGCGCAGCTCGTACGCCACCCGTTGTATGACAATTTCGGCACTCCCGTAAGCAAAGAAGAAGCCCGGCGCCACCTCGGATTACCGGTGGATGAAAAGATCATTTTATTTTTTGGCTTTATAAGAAAATATAAAGGGCTTGATATCCTTCTCTATGCCATGCATGATGAGCGGATAAAACAGGCCGGTATACGATTGCTGGTAGCCGGCGAATTTTATGAAGAGGAAAAAAGCTATGAAGAGCAGATAGCAAAAACCGGCATAGCGGGGCAGTTGTACCTGCGTACCGGTTTT
>DAOLFO010000357.1:0-3238 GCA_035326305.1 Chitinophagaceae bacterium | reverse complement strand
CGGGTACAATCAAAGGCCTGTTGCTATTGCCTTACATCGCCAGTCTCCGGGATGCCTCCTGCGCCGGTATGAGAAGCGGGTGACGGTCAACAATCGGCAATCGACCGCTGATGACTGACCACTGACCACCGATTATCAGCCGGCAAGCTATTCGTAAATCTTAAATCGAAATTCGTAATTCGCTATGCCTCTCACATCATCAGTTCTTCATAAGCGCTTCTCAGCTCACCAAAAGCGTGCATGTCCCCGGCTTTTTTTGCTTCTTCCATACCCTTCCCGTATATGGCAATGGCTCCTTCTTCTTCTCCGTTTCTCTCCAGCAGCTTTGCCAGGTGATAATAGCTGCCTATATAACCGGGCTCCCGCTGCAAAACCGACTCAAACAAAGAGCGGGCTGTATCATCATCCCCCAGCTTGATATATTCCAGCGCCAGCGCATGCTGAATAAAACTGTCATGCGGCTGTTGCTCCAGGAATGTTTTCAACTTTTCAATACGATCCATGTTGATATAAAAAAAATACGGCTATCCGGTTGTTTTTATCTTTGCAAGAGTTATCTTTGTTTAGTTGCATAAACAACTATTTATTATACGTCTAAACCCCTTTGCATGAAAGTATTAGTTTGTATAAGCAAAACGCCGGATACCACGGCAAAAATAGCTTTCACGGACAACAACACGAAATTCGATACCAGCGGGGTACAGTGGATCATCAACCCTTATGATGAGTGGTATGCGCTGGTACGGGCCATAGAGCTGAAAGAAAAAGATCCGTCAGTTGTACTGCACCTGGTGACGGTAGGCGCTGCCGATGCCGAGCCTATCATCCGCAAGGCGCTGGCGCTGGGCGGCGATGAGGCCATCCGCATCAATGCAGACAGCAGGGACAGCTACTATATCGCTGCGCAAATAGCTGCTGTGGCCAAAGACGGCGGTTACGATCTCATCTTTACCGGCAAAGAAACCATTGACTATAACGGATCATCCATAGGCGGCATGGTAGCCGAGCTGCTTGACCTGCCTTATATCTCCCTTGCCACCCAATTTGAGCTAAGCGGAAATAATGCCACCATCACCCGTGAAATAGAAGGCGGCGATGAAGTGGCGGAAGTAGCATTGCCCGTGGTGATCAGCGCTGCCAAAGGCATGGCCGAGCAGCGCATACCCAATATGCGGGGCATCATGGCCGCCCGTACCAAACCACTCAGGGTAACAGAGCCCGTAGCCGCCGATCCGCTGACCGATGTAGGAGGTTTTGGGCTACCCCCGGCAAAGGCCGGTGTAAAGCTGGTACCGGCAGATAATGCAGAGGAACTGGTACGCCTGCTGCATGAAGAGGCTAAAGCGATCTAAACCTTATTTCAAAAAAAGTAAACGATTATTATGTCAGTTTTAATATTCATTGATGCGGCGGAAGGACAGGTGAAGAAAGCATCGCTGGAAGCCCTGAGCTATGGCGCCAAAGTAGCAGAGCAACTGGGAACAGGCGCTGCCGGCGTGGTGCTGGGCCCGGTATCGGACGACCTGGCGGCCCTTGGCAAATATGGAGTACAAAAGATCTATCACGTAAACCAGGAAGCGCTGAAGCACCTGGATGCACAGGTATACACAAAAGTAATAGCACAGGTAGCAGAAGCTGCCGGTGCCGGCGTCATTATTTTTTCTAACAACCTGGACGGAAAAGCTATTGCCCCACGCCTCTCTGCCCGCCTGAAAGCCGGGCTGGTAGCCGGGGCTGTTGGCCTGCCTGACACTGCCAATGGCTTTGCCGTAAAGAAGAATGTATTTTCAGGTAAGGCCTTTGCTACTGTGAATGTGCTGTCACCTGTAAAAATCATTGCCCTCAACCCCAATGCTTATAAGATAGTGGAAGGAACGGGTACAGCAGAGGTAGTGGCCTTTGACGCAACGGAGGATGCACCAAAAGTAAAAGTAACCGCCGTGAATAAAGCCAGCGGTGAAATACCGCTCACAGAAGCTGAAATAGTAGTGAGCGCCGGCCGCGGCCTCAAAGGCCCGGAAAACTGGGGCATAGTGGAAGACCTTGCCAAAGTGCTGCACGCCGCTACCGCCTGCAGCCGCCCCGTAGCCGATGCCCACTGGCGCCCGCATAATGAGCACGTAGGGCAAACCGGTATTGCCATTGCGCCCAACCTGTATATCGCTATTGGTATATCCGGCGCTATACAGCACCTGGCGGGTGTTAACCGCAGCAAGGTAATCGTGGTGATCAACAAAGATCCGGAAGCACCTTTCTTTAAAGCAGCAGATTATGGTATCATCGGCGATGCTTTTGAAGTGGTGCCAAAGATCACAGCAGCTATTAAAAAGCTGAAAGGGATAGCCTGACAGCATTTCAGCTAATGAATCAATTAATTCATCAAATAAGCCGGGCCGGTAACAGCCTGGCTTTTTACTTGTATAAAAAGTAAAATCCATCTGCGGAGAAAAGCAGCATTACCCGTTCATGGCTAAAAATGAACCGGCTGCATCGGTTTTTTAGGCAAAAGCCTTAGTTTCGTGGGATATTTATGAAGAAGATAGAACTGGAAATAGTGGCGCTCTCCCACAGTATTACCCAGACTCATTCTTATGCCGTGGTACTGGGTGAGGTAAACGGGCTGCGCCGCCTGCCTATAGTGATCGGTGGGTTTGAAGCCCAGGCCATTGCGGTAGCGCTGGAAAAGATGAGCCCCAGCAGGCCGCTCACCCACGACCTGATGAAAAATTTTCTCAACGCTTTTGCTATTGAGCTGCATGAGATCATCATCTGCGACCTGCAGGAAGGGATCTTTTACTCCAAGCTGGTTTGCACTTCTGAAAATGATACCATAGAAATTGACTCCCGCACCTCAGATGCGCTGGCACTGGCCGTACGGTTTGGGTGCCCCATCTACACCTATGAAAATATACTGGAAAGCGCCGGCATACTGATGGAAGACTCCGGCACCGGCTCAAAAAAGAAAAAAGCAAAGCAGGAAGTGGTGGTGGAAGAGCAGGGCAGCGGCAGCGAAGGCAAAGAAGATCTGAAAACCATGACGCTGGAAGATCTGAATGTGCTGCTGAATGAAGTGCTGGAAGCAGAAGACTATATCCGGGCCATTGCCATCCGCGATGAAATCAACAGCCGGAAGAAAAAACGCTGATTATTTCACCTTTCAAAACCTCTAACGCTGGTCAGCTTCCCCAATTGCAAGATCAACCTCGGGCTGCGCATCCTGCGCAAAAGAAATGATGGG
>DAOLFO010000356.1:0-3251 GCA_035326305.1 Chitinophagaceae bacterium | reverse complement strand
GGGGGGCACCGCATCCTGCAGGGGCATGCCAAACAGTAATGGGTTCAGGCATTTGTCTGTTTTGGTATCCCTGATTTCAAAATGCACATGCGGCCCCTGGGAGCCGCCGGTGGTGCCGCTGAAAGAAATAAAATCGCCTTTCTTCACCGGGAATAAGGAAGGGGCGGGCGCCAGCTCTGTTTCCCAGCTTTCCTGCTGCTGTTGCTGGCTGCGCACATAGGCTTCTATGGCCGGGGCAAAATCATTCAGGTGTGCATACAGCGTAGAAAAACCATTGGGATGATTGATGACAAGAAACCGGCCAAAGCCCAGTGGCTTTACCCCGATACGGGCTATATAGCCATCAGCAGCGGCATATACCCGCTGGTTTACCTTTTGCGCCGTACGGATATCCAGCCCCATGTGCCAGTGGCTGGCACGCAGCTCACCCAGGTTAGCCACTATCTCAGGCGCCAGGCTCAGCGGCCAGCGAAAATAACCACGGGGATATTTTGTTTGGGCATCAGCGGAGAAAACAAAAAGTGTAAGAAGGCTGCAAAAGAACAAACGAATGAACATCTGCAAATTTAACCCCGGCTGCTTTTTTAAAAAAACGAAATCCATGCAACCATTGAGAGCCATAAGTTGTTATGAAAATGTACGCATAGCTGTTAAGAAACTATTAAGCTCTGCAAAATCACGGCATATTTCATTGCCACCTCAATTATGGCATGAAATTTCGAATAAGGAAGTATTGTTTTTCAGTAGCCCATCAAACTTTTTTTATGAAAAAGATTTTTTACCCCGCAGTAGTTAGCATGATTGTAGTAGCAGGACTTTTTATCGGTATGGTAAAAGGGCAGGAAGTGCGCCAGAAATGGGTGGCCAAAATGAAAAACCGCCAGGAAGAAAAAAGGCCGGCAGAAGTGATGCCGGAGGCAAAAGAAGTGGAGCTGGACGACTTTGAAATGTCGGCTTTTCACAGTTGATAAAAAATGCTGAAATATTTATACAGGGCAGTCCCGTAAAACCATTGGATTGCCCTACATTTGCAACCCGGGAAAAATCCCGGTTTTTTTGTGCCCGGACGATTGCCCGCCTGCTTCTTTTAAATTTTTAATACCCGACATGCCAAGAGACAATTCCATCCAGTCAGTCCTTATTATCGGCTCCGGCCCCATCATTATCGGCCAGGCCTGTGAGTTTGACTATTCCGGTACCCAGGCAGCCCGCAGCCTGCGGGAAGAAGGTATTAAAGTATATCTCATCAACAGCAACCCCGCCACCATCATGACCGACCCCATGATGGCGGACAAAGTATACCTGCTGCCCCTGACGGTGGAAAGCCTGGAGCTGATACTGCAGGAAAACCAGGTAGATGCTGTGCTGCCCACTATGGGCGGGCAGACAGCCCTCAACCTGGCCAAGGAAGCAGAAGACCTGGGCCTGTGGCAGCAGTATGGCGTGAGGCTGATAGGCGTGGATATCAAAGCGATAGATAAAGCAGAAGACCGCGAAAAATTTCGCCAGTGGATGCTGGAGCTGGGTGTGCCCGTAGCCACGGCTAAAACAGCTAACTCCTTCCTGGAAGGAAAGGAATTTGCGCAGGAAATAGGTTTCCCGCTGGTAATCCGCCCTTCCTTTACCCTGGGGGGCACCGGCGGCGGTTTTGTACATGATAAGGATGATTTAGACGAAGCGCTCAACCGTGGCCTGCAGGCCTCACCCATCCATGAGGTGCTGGTGGAAAAAGCGGTGCTGGGCTGGAAAGAATTTGAACTGGAACTGCTGCGGGATGCAGCCGACAATGTGTGTATCATCTGTACTGTAGAAAACTTTGACCCGATGGGGGTGCATACCGGCGACTCCATTACCGTGGCCCCGGCCATGACACTGAGCGATACTGGCATGCAGCTGATGCGCAACACCGCCATCCGCATGATGCGTGACCTGGGCAATTTTGCCGGAGGCTGTAATGTGCAGTTTGCCATGAGCCCGGATACCGAAGAAATCATTGCGATAGAGATAAACCCGCGGGTAAGCCGCTCCTCTGCCCTGGCATCTAAAGCCACGGGCTACCCTATTGCAAAAATTGCCGCCAAGCTGGCAATTGGCTACCACCTGGATGAACTGGAAAACCAAATCACCAAATCCACTTCCGCTTATTTTGAGCCGGCGCTGGACTATGTGATTGTAAAAATACCCCGCTGGAATTTTGACAAGTTCAAGGGCGCCAATGATACGCTGGGCCTGCAGATGAAAAGTGTGGGAGAGGTAATGGCCATTGGCCGCAGCTTTACCGAAGCGGTGCAGAAGGCCTGCCAGAGCCTGGAAAATAACGCAGTAGGCCTTGGCTATTATGGTAAAAGCCTGATGCGTGCAGAGGAGCTGCTGGAATATATCAAGACACCCAAATGGGACCGCATTTTCCGTATCAAAGATGCCCTCATGGCCGGTATCTCCGCCGGCACTATTTCCAAAGCCACCAATGGCATTGACCGCTGGTTCATACAGGAGATCCAGAAGCTGGTGAATATGGAGAAAGAGATTGCTAAATATAATCTTGATACCTTACCCACAGAGCTGCTGAGAGAAGCTAAAGTAAATGGCTTCAGCGATGAGCAGATCAGCCGGATTACCGGCCACGGTAATGAAGAAGATGTATACAACAAGCGGAAAGAAGCCGGCATCACACGGGTATACAAAATGGTGGATACCTGCAGTGCAGAGTTTGAGGCCAAAACGCCTTATTTCTACTCTACATTTGAAGGCGGCAACAGCAACGAGTCAAAAGTTTCTGATAAAAAGAAAATAATTGTGCTGGGCTCCGGCCCCAACCGTATCGGCCAGGGTATTGAGTTTGACTACTGCTGTGTGCATGGCCTGCTGGCTATTAAAGAAGCAGGGTATGAAGCCATCATGGTCAATTGCAACCCTGAAACCGTATCCACTGATTTTGATATTGCCGATAAGCTCTACTTTGAGCCGGTATACTGGGAGCATCTGTGGGAAATAGTAGAGCATGAGCAGCCGGAAGGGATAATTGTACAGCTCGGCGGGCAAACGGCCCTGAAGCTGGCGGAAAAGCTGCATGAAAAAGGGATTAAGATCATTGGCACTTCATTCGACAGCATGGACATTGCCGAAGACCGCGGCCGCTTCAGTGATATGCTGAAGGAGCTGGAAATACCCTATCCTGACTATGGAACCGCCTACGATGTGGATGAAGCCATTGCGGTAGCCAACAAGGTGGGCTACCCGGTGCTGGTGCG
>DAOLFO010000355.1:0-3255 GCA_035326305.1 Chitinophagaceae bacterium | reverse complement strand
CCTGTTTCCTCATCATAGGCAATGCCGTTGGGTACATCCGCATCCCTGTCTATTGCCTTTACCCGGCTCCACAGGTCATTCAAATCTATTTTACCCACAATGCTGCCACTTCCCGGCTCTATTTTCAGAATGTACGGAGCCTGCCACTGGTTGGCATAGATAAAGCCATTGATGTACTCCAGCTCATTGAGGTTGTAAGAGAGATTGCCGTTTTCAGTAATAGCCTGTGTGCGCAGCAGCTTAAAGCCTGCCGGATCATAATAATAAAGATTGCTGCTGCCGTCGCTGACAATAAGCTCAGCGCCATTGGTGGTAATGCCCCAGCCCTGGGTGCTGAGCGGGTATTCGGCAATTTTTCTGAGCCCCGGAACTGTGTAGGCAAAAACAGTTTTTTCCTGCCAGGTGAGCTGGTACAGTGTGTCATGTAAAATCACAATCCCTTCTCCGAAGTATTTATCACCCAGTGATACAGCATTGTTTATTTTGCCGGTGGCAATGTCTGTTTGCAGCAGTTTGGAAAAGCCGTAATTGCCGGTACCCTCATACATTTTTCCTTTGTACACCACCAGGCCCTGTGTAAAGGAAGAAGTGTCGTGGGGATAGGTGTTTACTACCGAATAGCTGATTGCACGTATGGATGATGGAGTGGTGGGTGTTTCCGGGCCTGCCGGCTTGTCTTCATTTTTACAGGAAAATAAGATCAGGCTGACAAGGAAGAATAATAAACTTTTGTGGCTCATCTTACTGTTATATTTGAAAAA
This sequence comes from Chitinophagaceae bacterium, assembly GCA_035326305.1. GTDB lineage: Bacteria > Bacteroidota > Bacteroidia > Chitinophagales > Chitinophagaceae > DAOLFO01. The sequence continues at coordinate 2,494 of DAOLFO010000355.1, read as the reverse complement.
TACCGGCTGCAAAATAGTATACATCATTGATTTTACGATGTAATATACTGCTATAGGAAAAATACGATAGGAGATTTAACATTTAACCTATATATTTGGCCTCTGCTTTACAACTCCACTATCCGTATTCCCTATTCACTATCCACCGAACAGCCTGTTTAATCTGTAATCTTCTTTACCCATGAATACCCATGGCTGGGGCCATGCTATAACCAGCATAATTACAAGTCATGCGGATTATTCTAATCGTACTAAGTTTTGTATTATTGGGTGCTCCTGTTGCGGGTCAATCGTCCTGCTATACCAGCCGGTACCAGCAATTGGAAATGCAGCAATCGCCCTGGTTGAAGCAAGCGGCAGATCAGGTGGAGCAGTATACACAGCAAAGGCTGCAGGAGCAAACGGCCAGCCGGGGCGGAAGCGAAGGTATTCCCGATCAGCCGGTCATAATACCTGTGGTGGTGCATATCCTTTATCACAAGTCGTCTGAAAATATCAGCAATGATAGGGTCTATCAGCAAATAGAAGTGCTTAACCAGGCATTTCAACGCAGGAATGCAGATACGGCTAATACACCTGAGCATTTCCGGCATCTGGCAGGCAATGCGAACATAAGATTTGAGCTTGCCATCTCTGACCCGCAACGAAGGGCTACTACGGGCATTGTCAGGAAATATACATCCGTTCAGCAATGGAAGCCGGATGATAAGATGAAGTATTCAGCTGAAATGGGCAGTGATGCTTGGGACAGTAACAGCTATCTTAATATCTGGGTATGCAATATAGGCCAGTCGGCCGGCTATGCCAGCTTTCCCGGCGGGCCAGTGGAAAAAGATGGCGTGGTGCTGAACTTTTATGCATTTGGCCTCAGCGGGGGGGCATACGGACTGGGTAAAACGGCCGTGCATGAGGTGGGGCACTGGCTCAACCTGCGCCATATCTGGGGCGATGACTACTGCGGGGATGACCTGGTGAGTGATACTCCACAACAACATTACTTTACGATGGGATGCCCCTCTGGTATCCGTTCTTCCTGCGATAATAAGCCTGACGGGGATATGTATATGAACTATATGGATCTTACACAGGATGCCTGCACCAACATGTTTACAAAAGGCCAGGTAGCCAGGATGCGGGTGCTTTTTGAGCCTAAAGGCATACGCAGCGGCATTCTTACTTCTTATGCATTAAAGCCGCCTTTGTTTTCAGAAATACCGGTCGGGGATGAAGGGGTTCCGCAATGGCTGCATCCGCATATTTATCCTAATCCTGCATCTTCCTCACTTACTATAGATCTGGCTTACGATACGCGATGGACAGGAAAAACTTTACTGATCAGCACAATCACCGGGCAACGGGCAATGGAGTTTACCGTTACCGGCAAAATCACTACTGTTGACATTAGCAGGCTGGCTCCAGGCTATTATTATGTTATGGGTAAAAGGGGTGACGGCAGCACTATCCGCCAGAAATTTTTAAAGAACTGATATTTTACCCGGCTCCCCCCGTCTTATGCAAACTGCTCCAGCAGCATGATCCTTTTTTGTACAGGGGGATGTGTGGCAAAGAGGTTATCCCAGGAGGCGGACTTATGGGCAGATGGTTTTGGATTGTCAATGAACAGCTGTGCCACATCGCGGCTTTCCACTGCTTCTATCATCGGGTCGGCAGATATTTTTCGCAGGGCGGAGGCAAGTGCCCAGGGCTTTTTAGTCATTTCCGCCGCACCGGCATCTGCGAGGTATTCTCTTTTCCTGCTGATGCCAAACCGGAGTAAAAGTGAAACAAAATAGGCGATAGCGGTAATAACTATTGCAACCAGTATCACTACTCCGGTGCCTTTATTGTCGCGGCTGCTGCGCCGGCCGGTACCGGCAAACCGGATGCTCCGGAAAGCCACTTCTGCTATGAAGGCAAATATGCCTACAAAAATGATGGAAATAATCAGCAGCCGCACATCCCGGTTGCGGATATGGGTAAGCTCATGCGCCAGCACACCTTCCAACTCTTCATCGCTCAGCTTATTGATCAGCCCTGAAGATACTGATATGGCATAGGTCTTTTGATTAATACCGCTGGCAAAAGCGTTTAAAGAATCATCTTCTATGATGTACAGGGCGGGCATCGGCATGCCCTGTGCAATGCAAAGATTTTCGAGCAGGTTATAAATCCGTTTGTTCTCTTTCCGCTCCAGCGGCTTTGACCCGGTGGCCATGCGGATAAAAGCCGCATGGCCCGCCCAGGCAATCAAAAACCAGATACCCACACCAATGAGGACAAAGGGTAAAGCCTGCAGAAACTGGTCATGGGCATGACTGGTATTGTCACTGCCTGCAAAAAAAAGCAGGGCATACGTCATAGTCAGCAGCAAGGCCGGGAAGGCCAGCAACAGCAGGACTGAGTTGGTATTATTTTTTCTGACCTGGCCGGATAAACCTACATATTTCATCTAACTGCCAAAATTGATTTTCGGTGGCTCTTCCATCTGCCGGCG
>DAOLFO010000033.1:0-17222 GCA_035326305.1 Chitinophagaceae bacterium | reverse complement strand
CAGGCGTGACAGCATGCCGATATTGTCAATAATTAAAATACGGCTGCCTGTTGCCTGCCGGCTGGTTTCGCCATTTTGCAGGGAGGAGTATAGTTGCGCCTGCGGAAAAAATTCATGCAGTTGCCGGATATGGGTTTCGGTTATTTCATGCGGGGCAATGATGAGATCGGTACCCGGAAAGGCGGCCATTACTTTTTGCAGCAGCCTTTCATCTTCCGGCCAGGTGCTGCCTGCTACTATCACAGGTGAATGTTTTATCCATGCTTCTATAAGAGGGATAGCTGCTGCATCGGTACGGAGTGCTGCTACCCGGTCAAAGCGGGTATCGCCGGCCACAGATACCGGCAGGCCGGGAAAATGCCGGTGCAATAATTGAAGAGATGGGCGGTCCTGCACAAAAATGTGACTGAAGCAGCGAAGCATTTGGCGGTGCAGCGCACCATACCACCGGAAGAAGGGCTGCTTTTCCCGGAAGATGGCAGAGATGAGCAGGAGGGGTACCTTATTTTTCCGGATGGCATTGAGGTAGTAAAACCAAAATTCGTATTTCACAAAAATGGCCAGCTCCGGCTTTACTGTTTCTATAAACCGGGCCGCATTTTTTTTGCCGTCAGGGGGGAGATAGAAAACCCAGTCGGCGCCTGCATAGTTTTTCCGTACCTCATACCCCGATGGAGAAAAGAAGGTAAGCAGCATTTGGTGAGCGGGATATTCTTTTTTTAGCTGCTCCAGCACCGGCCGCCCCTGTTCAAACTCACCCAGCGAAGCACAGTGCATCCAGATAATACGGTTGCCCGATCCGATGGCGGACTTCAGCCGGGAAAAAACAGCACGCCGGCCAGCCACCCATTTTTTTGCTTTTGGATTAAAAAGGGCGGCCACCCGGATACCCGCATGGTAAAGGAAAAGAAAAACGGTATAGAGCAGTCTGTTCAAGTAAGCCTGTTTAAAAAGAGGTTTCAGTGGTGCAAAATTATGACAATCAGGTTATTTTATTATTTTTGCCCCGCCTGAAAAGGAAACGGATACTAACCGGGCCCTGCTTCCGTTTTAGCTACCCGTAGTATCAGCACTTATTCAGATTAACCATATACCGACTTATATGCGACCTATCCAGATGGTAGATACCCGTACCCAGTATCACAAAATAAAAAAGGAAGCCGATCAGGCAGTGCTGGAGGTGCTGGAAAGTTCTGCCTTTATCAATGGTAAGCCGGTGCAGCAATTTGCAGATAATCTTTCCGCCTACCTGGGAGTAAAGCATACCATCCCCTGCGCCAATGGTACTGATGCCCTGCAAATGGCCATGATGGCGCTGGGCCTGCAGCCGGGTGATGAAGTGATAACGCCCTCTTTCACTTTTGTGGCTACTTCAGAAGTGATAGCGCTGCTGCGCCTGAAGCCGGTTTTTGTGGAAGTGGACCCCCGCACTTTTTGTATAGATCCGGCACAGTTGGAAAAGTTGATCACACCGCGTACAAAAGCCATAGTGCCGGTGCACCTGTATGGGCAATCAGCCCCCATGGAAGAAATAATGGCTATAGCAGAAAAGCATGGCCTGTACGTGATCGAGGACAATGCGCAGGCCATTGGCGGCGATTATATCTTCAGCAATGGTACGGGCAAAAAGAACGGGGCTATCGGGCATGTGGCGGCCACATCGTTTTATCCGTCTAAAAATCTTGGCGCTTATGGTGATGGCGGGGCCGTTTTTACCAATGACGATAAGCTGGCAGAAGTGATCAGGATGATTGCCAACCACGGGCAAAGCCGCCGCTATTATCATGATGTGGTGGGCTGCAACAGCCGCCTTGATACGATCCAGGCTGCTGTTCTTGATGTTAAATTAAAGCACCTGGACGCATACAACGATGCCCGCCGGAAAGTGGCGGACTATTATGACCGGGCATTTGCCGGCCATGAAAAAATAACAACGCCTTACCGGGCGCCTTACTCCCGTCATGTATTTCACCAGTATACGTTGCTGATAGAAGGTGGCGAAGAATCTGCCAGCCAGCGTAATGCCTTGCAGGCGCATCTTGCCGCACAGCAAATACCTTCCATGATCTATTACCCCGTACCAGGGCACCGGCAGCAGATGTTTGTTCCTTTTGCGGGAAATATACCGTCTATGCCGGTGACAGACTGGCTGACAGACAGGGTGATATCGCTGCCTGTGCATACCGAAATGGATGATGAACAATTACAGTATATAACCACTGCCGTTAAATCCTATTTTAATAATTAAATCATCAGAAAACAATGAAAATTGCAGTAGTCGGGACAGGATATGTTGGCCTTGTAACAGGGACCTGTTTTGCAGAAACGGGTAATGCCGTAACCTGTGTTGATATTGATAAAAAGAAAGTGGAGAAACTGTCTTCCGGCCAGGTCACTATCTATGAGCCCGGACTGGAGAAAATATTCTTACGTAACCTGAAAGAAGGGCGGCTTACATTTACCACCAACCTGGCTGAAGGGATAAAAGATGCGGAGATCATTTTCCTGGCATTACCCACGCCTCCCGGAGAAGACGGCTCAGCAGATCTTAAATATGTATTGGGAGTTGCCGCCGACCTGGGCAAACTGTTACAGCCCGGCGATTATAAAGTGATTGTTGATAAGAGCACTGTACCCGTAGGCACTGCGGAAAAAGTAAGAAAAGCGGTGCTGGATAATGCACCTGACAGCGCCGCTATTGCTGATGCGTTTGATGTGATCAGCAACCCGGAATTTTTAAGAGAAGGGGTGGCGGTTGACGATTTCATGAAGCCGGACAGGGTGGTGATAGGCACACAGTCAGGCAGGGCAAAGAAGCTGATGGAAGAGCTGTATGCTCCGTTTGTAAGGCAGGGCAACCCGGTGATATTTATGGATGAGCGCTCGGCAGAGCTGACTAAGTATGCTGCCAACTCATTCCTGGCCACTAAAATCACTTTTATGAACGAAGTGGCAAGGCTCTGCGAGCTGCTGGGCGCTGATGTGGACATGGTGCGCCGCGGTATAGGCAGCGATGAAAGGATTGGCAGGCGTTTTCTTTTTCCCGGCATTGGTTACGGCGGAAGCTGCTTCCCCAAAGATGTGCAGGCACTGGTGAAGTCGTCGAATGAAGTGGCGTACGATTTTAAAATACTCAATGCGGTAATGGAGGTAAATGAAGCGCAAAAGCTGCACCTGGTACCTAAAATAAAAAGCTATTTCAACAATGATCTGAAAGGAAAAAAAATAGCGCTGTGGGGACTGGCCTTTAAGCCAAACACTGACGATATCCGTGAAGCGCCGGCACTGTATATGATTGATGCGCTGCTGGCAGAAGGGGCTTCTGTCAGCGCCTTTGATCCGGAAGCAATGAACAATGTAAAGAATATTGTAGGTGATAAAATTACCTATGCTGCCAATCAGTATGAAGCTTTGCAGGATGCAGATGCGCTTATCATTGCCACCGAGTGGAACGAGTTCAGGACGCCTGATTTTCTGAAAATAGTATCGGGGCTGAAGAATAAAGCCATCTTTGATGGCCGCAACCTGTTTGATATCCCGGCTATGGCCAAGCTGGGATTCCATTATGTAAGCATTGGAAGGGCTGCGGTAAATTAATCATAACCGAAACACGCTTATGTCACAAAAAAGAGTGCTTATTACCGGTGCTGCCGGTTTCCTTGGTTCGCATCTTTGCGACCGGTTTATCAAAGAAGGGTATGCAGTTATCGGTATGGACAACCTGATCACCGGCGACCTGCGCAATATAGAGCACCTGTTTCCGCTGGAGCAGTTTGAGTTTTATCATCATGATGTTACCAAGTTCATACACATCCCGGGGCACCTGGATTATATTCTTCATTTTGCTTCACCTGCCAGCCCTATTGATTACCTGAAAATACCCATCCAGACGCTGAAGGTGGGGGCAATGGGCACGCATAACTGCCTGGGCCTTGCCAAAGCTAAAAATGCACGGATGCTGGTGGCGAGCACCAGCGAAGTGTATGGCGATCCGCTGGTGCATCCGCAAAAGGAAGAGTACTGGGGGAATGTAAACCCGGTGGGTCCCCGCGGCGTATATGACGAGGCGAAACGGTATATGGAGTCTATCACGATGGCCTATCATACTTTTCACGGTGTGCAAACACGCATCGTAAGGATATTTAACACCTACGGCCCGCGTATGCGGCTCAATGATGGGCGTGCACTTCCGGCATTTATCGGCCAGGCATTGCGTGGGGAAGATCTGACGGTATTTGGCGATGGATCACAGACCAGGAGCTTTTGCTATGTGGATGACCTGGTAGAAGGTATATACCGCCTGCTGCTGAATGATTATGTATACCCGGTAAATATTGGGAACCCTAATGAAATAACATTAAAAGAGTTTGCAGAAGAGATACTGGCGCTTACCGGCAATAAAGTGAAGCTGGTGCATAAGCCCCTGCCGGTGGATGATCCGAAGCAAAGGCAGCCGGATATTACAAAAGCCAAAACATTATTGGGCTGGGAGCCTAAAGTAAGCCGTGCCGAAGGACTGAAGATCACGTATGAATATTTTAAAAGCCTGCCGCCTGAAGAGTGGCAGAAGCAGCCAAAAGAGTTTACCAGTAAAAAATAAAAGCGAGAAACACCCATGTACACTGATTTGGTAAGTAAAAAAGAAAAATTAGCTGTTATTGGCCTAGGATATGTAGGCCTGCCGATAGCGCTTGCTTTTGCCCGTAAGCTGTCTGTCATCGGATTTGATATAAATCCAAAACGGGTAGAGATGATGAAGCAGGGCATTGACCCGAGCAATGAGCTGGATAAGGAGGAGTTCGATAACTGCGATATTGAATTTACCCATTCGCTGGATGTGCTGCAGCAGGCAAGGTTTTTTATTGTTGCTGTTCCTACTCCGGTGGATGAGCATAATGTGCCGGACTTGACACCTGTGCTAAAAGCATCTGAGACCATCGGCAAAGTCATTAAAAAAGGGGATTACGTAGTGTTTGAGTCAACCGTATATCCCGGCTGTACTGAAGAAGACTGCCTGCCGGTAATAGAAAGGATATCCGGGTTGAAAAATATAACCGACTTTAAACTGGGGTATTCTCCGGAGCGTATTAACCCGGGCGATAAGCAGCATACGCTGGCGTCTATTGTAAAAGTAGTGTCGGGCTGTGATGAGGAGTCAAAAGAAGAAATAGCTAAAGTGTATGAGCTGGTAGTGACTGCGGGAGTGCATCGTGCATCCTCAATCAAAGTGGCAGAAGCGGCCAAAATCATTGAGAATACGCAGCGTGACCTCAACATAGCGCTCATGAATGAGCTCTCTATTATTTTCGACCGTATGGGCATTAATACATTTGAAGTGCTGGAGGCTGCCGGGACGAAGTGGAATTTCTTAAAATTTCATCCCGGCCTGGTTGGCGGGCATTGCATTGGTGTAGACCCTTACTATCTTACGCACAAAGCGAATGAACTAGGCTATAAATCACAGGTGATACTGGCCGGCCGCACCATCAATGATGATATGGCCAACTATGTGGCACGCAAGGTGATTCAGCATATTATTAAAACAACTGGTGATGTAAAGTCGGCTAAAGTGCTGATCAAAGGTGCTACATTTAAGGAAAATGTAAGCGATGTGCGCAATTCAAAAGTGGCCGATGTGGTAAAGGCGCTGAAAGCTTTTTATGTAAACGTGGATGTGGAAGACCCGCATGCCGACTCAGAAGAGCTGCAGCATGAATATGGATTTACATTGACTAAAGAAGCAGGCAGTGATTATGATGCCGTAATTGTGACGGTGCCCCATGAAGTATACCGGTTGCATGATGACAGTTATTTTGCTGCACTGACAAAAGAGCATGGCATGATAGCCGATCTCAAAGGTATTTACCGTAATAAAATAAACAGCAGGCAGTACTGGAGCTTATAAATATGGAATTTATTCAGACAGATATACCGGGGTTACTGGTTGTTGAGCCAAAGGTTTTTGCGGACAGCCGCGGTTATTTTTTTGAGTCTTTTAATGAAAATGTATTTGCTGCCGTCGGCATTACAGCAAAATTTGTTCAGGACAACCAGTCCTCATCGGTTTATGGTGTTATCAGGGGGTTGCATTACCAGAAGATCCCACATGCACAGTCCAAGCTGGTACGGGTATTGTCCGGCCGCATACTTGATGTGGCGGTGGATATCCGGAAAGGATCGCCCACCTATGGCCGGCATATAAGTATAGAGCTGTCGGCAGAAAATAAAAAACAATTGTGGATACCAGCAGGCTTTGCGCATGGCTTTTCGGTGCTTAGTGAAACAGCCGAAGTGCTGTATAAATGTGATGCCTTTTATAACAGGCAAAGCGAAGGCGGTATACGTTTTGATGATGAGCAACTGGGTATTGACTGGCAGATACCGGCGGGGAAAGCCATCGTGTCGGATAAAGACCAGGTGCTGCCTTCACTTGACAGCATAGATGCCAATTTTGAATTTCACAATTAATGGCGGATAAAAAAACAATCCTGGTGACGGGCGCCACCGGCCAGCTTGGCAGCGAGCTAAGAGAACTGGCGGGTAATTTACCCGGCTTCAATTTTATTTTCACTACACGGGCTGAGATGCCACTGGATGATTTGGAGGCCATAAAAACATTTACAGGAACAATATCCCCGGATTATATCATTAATGCTGCTGCTTATACCGCAGTAGACAAAGCGGAAACATCGGCAGCAGAAGCTGCCGCTGCCCGAAAAACAAATGCGGAAGCGCCGGCATTGTTAGCTGCCATTTGCCGGGAGAGGAATATCGGCTTTATTCATGTTTCTACGGACTATGTGTTTGACGGAAAGGCCAGCCGGCCTTACAGGGAAAATGATCCCGCCAACCCGCCATCTGTATACGGGACCACTAAAAGAGAAGGTGAAGTAAGCGTGCAGGAAAATTGCCCTGCTGCCATTATCATCCGTACCTCCTGGGTGTATTCCTCCTTTGGAAAAAATTTTGTAAAGACCATGCTGCGCCTGATGAATGAGCGGAAAGAAATAGGTGTGGTGAATGATCAATTGGGAAGCCCGACTTATGCGGCAGACCTGGCGCAGGCAATCCTGCACATCCTGTCTTCCGGGAAATGGGAGCCGGGCATTTATCATTACAGCAATGAAGGCATTATTAGCTGGTTTGATTTTGCAGCAGCTATTGCAGAGGAGATCAATACTTCCTGTACGGTAAAGCCTATCAGGACGGAAGAGTACCCTGTGCCTGCACCCAGGCCTGCTTATTCTGTATTGGATACAGGAAAAATAAAATCAGTATACCGGATAACAATTCCCCACTGGCGGGAGAGCCTGCGGCTTTGCCTGGAAAAAATAAAAAACACCCCGGCAGCAGGCTAACCGGGGTGTTTTAATTATTGATCCGTCCGTCTTATTCTGTTACAGAGCACAGTTCTGCTTCTCAGCATCGTTGTATTGTATTGAGCTTCATTCAACACTTTTTTGTTCGGGGAAAGCAATTTCGTATAGGATAAATCAGGTACCAAAGATAACAGCGCCATCAATAGAAGGCAATAACACAAACTGGTAATTTTTTTTGTGCAGCCCCCTTTTTATTTCCGGGAAGAGGCGGCATATAATCAGAGCTCAGACCAGTTAAGTTGCTAATGCCCATAGACTTTTTTTGTGTTTTCTTTGCTGGCTAAAAGCAACTGTAGTATACCCGGTTTGTTACAAAAAGGAGGGAGTGCCTCCCTATCATAGACATGATAAGCCTGTATCGCTTCAGGAAGCTGCAGGCGTGGATAGTGCCGGAGGCTTGCCTTTTTTTTCCGGCCTGTATGTATACAGGTATTGTCCAATTTTATTGTGCGATAAAACCCTGTATAGAATGATGGGGATAATGATACCGGAAAAGATGGCTATTACCAGTACCAGGAGCCCGTTTTCAATATGAAAGAATTTAGTCAAAACTATCCTGGTCAATGCAATAATCAATACGTGTGTGAGGTAAATATAGATAGAATAGTAGCCAGGGATCCGCAATACTTTCAGAATGTTCAAAGCCTGGAGCCTGAAGGCCACCAGTATCATGCTGAAGCAGCCAATAAGTGCAATGAAAAGGAACAGAAGCTGGCCAGGTACGGTGTCCCGGTAGTAATATTCGGGCTGCTTCAGATAAAGCCATTGGGTAATACCAAAAACAATTCCTGTAACAATGAGCAACGGAACCTTTTTTAAAGTTTCCTGTGTTTTTGGGGAGAAAAAGAACCGGCTGGTTATATCTCCGATTGAGAAGAACAGGTAAAACTCCATCATGTCGGATATCATGCTGATATCACGGATATAGGGAGAGCAGAAATAGAGTACTATGCCAATAACAGGTTGCCAGGCAGCAGGCACCCGCAATACTCCCTTTGTGAACATATATGCCACTGATACATTAAAGAGTGCCGGCAGATACCAGAACTGATCCAGCATTCTCGGGTGGTAAAAAATATAGGTATAATCTGCTGCACTACGTGAAGCGTTAGTTACGGAAGAAAAGATGATTTGGAGTGATATCTGGATAAAAGCCCATACAAAATAGGGATAAAGAATGCTGTTTGTTTTTTTTTCAATCAGCTCGGGCACTGTGTTTTTGCTAAGGCTTTTGCTGATAAATAAGCCGGACAGGATAAAAAAGAGGGGCATTCTGAAGCTGTAGAAGATCATATTTAACTGCTCCAGGATGGGATATGTGTAAATGCCGCTCCTTTGTATTCCCAGCAAGGCATGCCGGTATACGACTAAGAAGATGGCAATACCTTTAAGATAATCTATCCAGGGGAGCCTGCTCCTTCGCAGCACATCATCAAGAGTAACCGATACAAGATACACCGGGTTATATCGGTTTGCCTTTGGCATGTTCAGATATTCTTTACAGTTCTTTGGTATTTGTATAGCAGTGGGAAAAATGACAGAATAATAATAAATTATACAGGTGCTGCAGCTATATCAGTACATAATGCTTTCCAGCGGAACACCTATTACCTTTTCGATTTCGAGCTTTAATAAGTACTCTTCGAGCTGAAGGTTCAGGTGCTTTGCCGCCTCGTCATTATAATTTTTTGATGCTGTATTATATTCTTCTATCGAGATTTGCCCCTCAGTAAATTTTTGTTCAGCCTGCATCAGCCCCGCCTTGTAGTCGTCCACCACCTGCTGCTGATTACGGATCAGGGCCCCTGTTATTTTGTATTCCCGGTATTTGCCCAGTATATCTGCCCTGATAGATCTTATAAGCTGCTCCTGGTTGGCTTTACTGATATAGACCTGCTCTTTGGCGGCCTTTACTGCAGTCCTGGAGAAGATGGTTCCCAGCGGGATATTGATACCCGTAAAAAACTTTGGGTAAACATAGGTGTTTTGAGGGTTTTGTTTGGCAAAGGTCTGGTCATTATAATTGGCAGAAATAGTAAGAAGATTGAGCCAGGAGTTCTTCGCAGCCTTCAACTGGTATTCATTTACTTTGTTCTGATGTTCTGCTGCCTCATATAGAGGGCTCTTGATAGCCAGCTCTACCAGCCGGGCTTCTATAATGGAGTCAGGCAGGGGCTGAAGATTGATACGGTTAGTGTCAGGTGTTTGTACAGAATTAGACTGGGCATTTATTACAGAGATATGTGTAATAAACGCTAATAATACAAGGAATAAGTGTTTTTGACGCTGTGCGATGGCAGCAGAAAATGATAGCATAAGATTGTTTTGTAAGTACTTAAAGTTGTTTAGACGGCTTAAGCAAATAGTTTTTTAGATTTTAAGCTACGTTGATATTTTCAAGTTCCACCATGTTCAGGATAGCTCCAATAAACTTGCCATTCAACTCTTTAAAGAATTTGATAGATTCTTTATCGATCAGTTTCATACTGTGTGTAGCAGCAAATACGCCAATGACCCCATCTACATATTGCGATAGTTCCTTGCTGTCAGAGAAATCATTAAGCGGCGGGCCTTCCAGGAATATATAATCAAATTCTTTTGTCAGGGTGCGAAGGTGCTGAAGCAGGTTTTGCTGGGGTAATATTTCCGAAGGGGTGTAATCGCCGCCTTCGGAGCCAATTACGGAAATATGGCCTTCTTCATCAATTTTATGAGCAGATCTCCTGACTTCGGCTAATAAATCAGACTCGCTGATAACCCTCGTTGGCGCCATTTTTTCCAGGATAGGTATGGCATTTAGCTGTATTGTGAGGTCGTTATTACAAAAGTTAGTATCAATGATAAGGACTTTCTTTTTGCTAAAGCTGAGGCTGTAGGAGAGTGCCTGTATCAACGTGGTTTTACCCATATTTTTCTTCGTGCTTGTGAAGAGAAATATTTTTTTTCCGGTTATCTCCACTTCGTATCTCAGCTTCCGGATCGATTCCCGGAATACATTATGCCGTTTCTGATCAATGCTGGCATTACTCTCTTTTCTGGAAAGTATTTCCACCAGGCTTTTGTTTTGCAGGGATGTAAAATTTACCATGCTCAGCAGCCTGAGGTCTACCTGTTTTGCAAAAATGACGGGCGTCTTTAATGAATTATCCAGGTAGGTGAGGAGGATGATCACCAGCATAATGGTAATCATAGTTGCAATGCCTGCCAGGGCTACAAATAACTTTCGCTTGGAAGGCTCGGGATCAGTTGCGGGTTGGCCTACGAGCACCTGGCGGAAATTATTTACCGAGGAACTGCTCATATCAATGGCGTCAGTATATTTCTGCTTGGCAGATAAATACTCTTTGTTTGCCAGGTCCACATCTTTGAGCAGTGTCTCTACAGTAGCTCCTTTAGACGCTTCATAGGCAACACTTCCCTTTAGTGCGCCTATTTTACCCTGAAGTTGCTGAATGTTTGTATTACTGGCTTCTATATCAATGGAAATATCATTCCTCTGATTATGAAGTGAAGTAAGGGCAGCGTCCCTGGTATTATCTGTCCCGGTATTTGTTCTGGTATTGCCCGAGTTGAGTATTTTTTCCTGGTAGTCTGCATTCAGCTTATTGTACTTATCCAGCAATGATTTATCTGTGGAGCCGCTGTTAAGATAAGCGGAATATGCCTCGTTTTTTGCTTTTCTCAGCGCCAGGAGCTCATCATTGTTGCTGGAGGCAGGCTTAGTGGTGGAGCTGCTGCCTCCCATCGCTGTAATCCGTTGGTTAACCTTGCGCAGCTCAGAGTATAGCTGCACCTGTCTTGATTTTTCTGCAGCTAATGTTTGCTCCAGGTTAGCGATCAGATCAAGATTACTGGTGGCGCCGCCATTAATGGACAGGCCTTCCCCGCGCAGCAGGTTATTTTTTGTATCCAGCTCCTGTTTCTTTTTATCCATCAGGCTTTTCAGTGTGTCAATAGACTCCTGCGAGTTAGTGCTCCTGATTTTCTGATAGTAGCGTAGAAACTGCTGAAATGCAGCATTTACAGCAAAGGCTGATAGCTCAGGGTCATCCGAAACATAATCTACCTGTATATAATCCGTTCTGTCAAGACGGAAGGCGTTAAGGTTTGAAGAGATGGTTTTGTAGCCATACCCATACAGATCGAGAAATTCCATCAGGCGTTTTTCCTCAGGGTTAAAGGAAGTAAGCATTGCCATATTCTCCAGCTTACTGGCAAAAGTGCTGATGGCTGCCTCCTTATTGATAGACTTGTATATGGAAGACTCCCTTTGCTCTTCTGTAAGATGATGATAAGGGGTGGAATCTTTGAGATCGTGCAAGATAAGCGAATAGGAAACCAGGTTGGCAACCACTGGGGAGGTGATCGTGGCAATAGCATTGACAAATTTGCTTTCTGCTTCGTAGAAATTAAAATTTTCGCTATTGAGCTTTACCTCCTCGCTCACACTTACGGTAAAGCCGGTAGATATACGGGTAGTGGAGCGAAACTTTTTAGCCTGATTGCGGGTTAGGAACCAGGCAATGCCTGCAGCTAATATAGTAGCACCTATAATCAGCCATTTTCTTTTCAAAAGAACACGGAATAAATAGACCAAATCCATTGAGAATAAAGTTTTACTGTCTGGAATCGAAGGCGTATTGGAAGAGAGTTTATCAAATTAGCAGGTTCATGATCTGCACCAGATTTCCCTGCTAAAGGAAAGGATATTTTGCGTAAATATATATATAAATTGCGAGTCTTGCCAAAATTCAGGAGGTGATATTTAAAATGCTGATTATTATATAATTATTATCCGTTTAATAGCCATTGCTTTTTGTGAAATAGCGGCTTGCACTACCCCGGGTTCAGGCGCTCCTTTTTACTTTCTCCCAGGTGGCGGGCTGCCTGCCTTTTAAAAACCGGAAAAAACCAAGAATAACAGAAAAATTCATAAAGGAAAAGTAATAGGGGAGCCCCAGCAATTTACCAATACCGGATCGTACCGGCAGTTTGCTGCCTGCAAATGCCGAAATATAAAAAATCACCTGGAGGGTAAAGAAGGTAATATATAGCGGATGCTGCGAAAGGATGGTGAGCAGGAGATTGGAAAAGAATGCAATGATCAGGCAAAACGGAGTGACTGCCCAGCGAAGCACACGGTGTGAAATATATAAATAGGATAGCCTGAAATGTTTCCAGAAGAAAAGAAGCGGATACAGCATACAAATAGCCTGAAACCCTCCTGCGGCAATCCTTATTTTTCTTTTCTTCTCATCCTGTATGGAAAAGGAGGGGAGTTCCATTGCATAAGCGGCAGGCTCATAGATGATCCTGTATCCTTTTCCTGCCACACGCAGCGAAATAACGAAGTCATCCAAAATAACATTGTCTGGGACTTCTTCGTACAACTCTTTTCTTACAGAAAACAGTTCACCTGCAGCGCCGACTACGGAATGAAAATCGGAATCAATTTTCTTTAATGCAGACTCGTACTTCCAGTAGAGCCCTTCATTGGCTACGGCCTGTTCAGAAAGACTATCTGTGGCAAGCACTCTTTTTTCTCCGGCTACCCCGCCGGTTGAGCGATCCCGGTAGTGCCGGGCAATTTTTTTACAGGCATCCTTGTTAAGCAGCGTGTTGGCATCGCTGAATATGAGTATGTCATTCCGGGCATGCTGTACAGCCCTGTTCAACGCAGCCGACTTTCCTTTCCTGGCACTTTCGTGCAGCAGGCGGATACCGGGATAATTGGAAATGATTTCATAGGTTCTGTCTGTTGAGCCATCGGTAATAAAGATAAATTCTATCTGGCTGTCAGGATATGCCTGGGAAATTGAGTTTTCAATCTTCTGCTGTATACAATATTCCTCATTATAGGCTGCAACTATAAAGGAGATACCAGGGAAAAACGGTTCTCCGGCTTCAGTACGCCTGATAAAAAGCTTATTTGTAATCCAGGGAATAATGGCGTATCCTATGTAATTATAAAACACCAGGAAGCAGCTGACAAAAAATAAAATTTCGAGGAATAACATCAGGGCAACAAAGTACAATATGTTCCTGAAATATAACAATGCTGCCGGGTGCAACTTACTACCGCAGTTAAAACGAAAAGCCGGTAAATAAGTAGCCTGTGATTATACCGGCATAAAAAATGAGATGTCTGTTACAGGATGCAGCCGCTTGCCTATTATTTATAGTCTTGAATATAAAATATTATTTTAGTGCCCGGATAACCGCCAATCTATAAGATATCGGCGATGACAAATCGTGTAACACATTGATTATTAATATTTTTTTCTATATTTTATTTTTGCCCGTATTCGTTTACTGTGCATTAGCTGTATTCTATGTTTTCTTTTTTGCAGTAGTTGCAAAATTGGGAAGAAAGAAAAAAGCTGTGGATGATACCGGCAGAAAACCAGATAAGCGTATTGCTGTTTTAGTGCCGGCTTATAAGGAAGACCAGATTATTAAGTCAACAGCCGAAAATTTGCTTCGGCTTGATTATCCTGCTGCCTTGTACAGGATATATATTATAGCAGACTCTTTTGAGCAAACTACAATTAGTCATTTGCGGCAATTGAATGACCGTCTTACTGTTTTACCTGTTTCTTTTGATAAAAGCACCAAGACAAAGTCACTGAATAAAGCATTTGAGCAAATAACAGAGCTTTTTGATATAGCCCTTATCTGTGATGCAGATAATATGCTGGCGCATGATTTTTTAAAAAGAATTGATGCAGCGTTTTCAAATGGCGCCAGAGCCGTTCAGGGACGGCGGGTTGCAAAAAACCTGGACTCTTCTTTTGCAGTATTGGATGCCTGCAGCGAAGGTGTAAATAATAATATCTTCCGGAAAGGGCCTTATCTCATAGGGATGTCATCTGCCGTAATAGGATCAGGTATGGCCTTTGAGTTTTCGGCGCTTAAAGACATCCTGGGTAAGATCAGTGCAGTTGGGGGATTCGATAAAATACTTCAGCTCAGGATTGTGGAATCCGGTATACGGATACATTACCTGGAGGGTGCATTAGTGTTTGATGAAAAAGTTTCAAACTCAGGCGCATTTGAAGGACAAAGGCAGCGCTGGGTTTCCAGCCAGTTTCAATACCTGCGAAGGTTTTTTGCCTCGTCCTTTTCTCAATTATTTCGTGGCAACATCAGCTATTTTAATCTTGCTTTTCTCAATAATATCATTTTACCGCGGGCCATCCTGGTATTATTGCTGGTACTGACAGCGGTATCAGGCTTTTTCTGGAGCATATACTGGGGAGTGGCTGGTCTTGCTTTATTGGTTGTATACATTGGGTCGCTATTCCTGGCTATTCCCGGCGAGCTTTTTAACAAGGAGCTTTTCAGAGCTTTTTACAAGCTGCCCAGGGCCATAATTATAATGGTGGGCACCCTGTTCCATATCAGGAAAGCCAATAAAACCTTCATCCATACGGTGCATACCAAAACAGAAGTAAGCAGTACATTGTATGACGAAAAAGAGAAATAACGACCGGCGGCTGAGGATCGCTTACCTGACGATGAATGACCCGGCAGATAAGCGGTCATGGTCAGGCACCATTTATTATATAGCAAAAGCATTGCAGGACCATGTAGGTGATGTACATTTTTTAGGCCCTGTAAAGCAACCCTGGTTGCTCCGGAAAATATTAAATGTACTGGTCAGGCTCTGTGCCTTATTCGGTAAAAAAAAATACCTGGCACGCCACAGCATCATACTGGGCAGGTATGCCTCTGCCAGGCTCAAAAGGCGCATGAGGAAAGAAGGATATGATTGTATGGTGGCACCCTCCGCTTCTGCCGAGCTTTGTTTTTTTAAAACTTCAATTCCTGTTATCTATATATCGGATACTACCTTCCTTTTGTTCAGCAATTACTATATGAAAGACTTTAGAAATGTAAGTCGCCTGACAAAATGGGAAGGAAATTTGGCAGAGCGGCGTGCCCTTCAAAAAAGCTCATTAATACTCTATGCGTCTGACTGGGCGGCAGAGTCCGCCTTTACCGATTATCATATTTCCGCAGATAAAGTATCTGTAATACCATTCGGGGCAAATATGGATCGTATACCACAAAGGGAGGAGATCTTTTTGAAAAACAATAATCCTGTACTTACGCTGCTGTACCTGGCTGTAGAGTGGGAGAGCAAGGGCGGCGATATAGCACTGGAATGTTTTCTCCATTTAAAAGAGACCGGCCAGCAGGTAAAGCTCATTATTTGCGGATGTACGCCCCCTTCAGATTTGGCCGGGGAAGACATAGAAATCATTCCTTTCCTGAACAAAAATGAGGAAAGTGACTACCGGAAATTTGCAACGTTGTTATCAACCAGCCATTTTCTGCTGCTGCCTACACGGGCAGACTGTTTCGGGGTTGTTTTTTGTGAAGCTAATGCCTACGGTATGCCGGCTATTACCACCCGTACAGGCGGAGTAGGTACTGTTGTCCGGGATGGTATTAATGGTTATTGCCTTTCTTATGAAGCGAGGGGAAAAGAATATGCCGCATTGATTTTATCAGTGTACAATGACAACGAACGCTATGCCAGGCTGGTGGAGTCAAGCAGGGATCGTTTTGAAAGTGACTTGAACTGGGAGCAATGGGCTGAAAAATTCTGGCAGGTATATGAGCGGCATTTTGCCCCGGCTGATCATAATTAATTTTGTACACTACCGGCATCTTGTGTTATCCAGCCCTCCAGCAATTCTATTATTCTGACATCTGTTTCTATGTCAAATTTCCGCGCAAATAATTTGTCAGCTATTTTTAACCTTTCCAGGTCGGAAGTAAGCAGGATACGGGGATGGCCATCCGTTCTTCCTGTCCAGTCAACATAAGTGGTGTTGGGCGTGATCTGATCCCTGAAGGACGAATTGTAAAGAACCGTGGCAAAAATGAACTCATCGGCTCCCCAGCAATATTTAAAGAAGCGAACGACTTTAGGATTTTTCTGTAAAAAGGATAATACATACTGTACGGCATCCGGGGTCAGTGTAAACCAGTTAGCCCGGCCTACCAGCTTATAATCCAGGGGAAACGTTCTTTCCGGCAATATTTTGTTTATCCATTTTTCTATACGGTATTTGCCGGGTATTTTCCAGTTTATCAGGTGAAACTTTTTTACCCGGGAAGCTGCTTCCTTCCATTCATTCTCAATTGACTCGCAGGTAATAAATTCTGTACCCCGCCTGTTGCTGAAATACTGGTGTATGTACCCGGCAGATTTGATGGGGAAATCCTGCGCTGAAAGCACATTGATGTACCCGTACGCTTTTCCTGTATCCAGTATTTCTTCAAACCCGTTTAATGTTGCCTGGATAGTCCCATAGCCCGCCCAGTATATTTTTGTTCTTTTTTTTATAAAAAAAATATTATTCCCTGCCAGCGCCTCGCAGAAGGGGCTTTCAGCGGTTTTCTTATCTATATGTATGTAGAAGTCAAAGTCGGGGTGCTGAAGTGCTTTTACCAGGCGGGCCAGTTGGGCAGGATTTTTATGAGCCAGTATAAGGTGAGCTATTTTCATACAAAAGGTATGTTGAGCAGATTTTGTCAAACATACATTATTTTTATTACCCCGCCTTTCACAGGGCTGCCTGGCTGATGTGCAATGCTGCACAGAGCAGGTTTTACAAGTTCGCTTTTTTGTCTATCTTGGTTCGTCATTTCACCATTCTTTTGAAGTAAAGAGATTTTAATGTCTTTCCGGAATATAGTCATTGCCCCTTGTGGAAATAAATCTTACTTGTTTAACAGTAGTTGGTTGAAGGAGAAAGATGCACGGAACTTTGACCTGTGCCTGTTATTTTATCATGATCAGATTAATGATGCCGGGCGCTACGGTGAGGC
>DAOLFO010000354.1:0-3258 GCA_035326305.1 Chitinophagaceae bacterium | reverse complement strand
AAGCTGGCACGTATGGTACCGCTCTGGTTGATGAGCCACTCTGCCGTTACGTCCGGTAAAAACTGTACGTTTTGCTGGATGGTGGATTGCAGCGGTACGTCCAGTGTGCTGCCCAGTGTGATCACAAAGCGGTCTTTAAACAGTGATATCGGCACATTCACATTAAAATTGCTCTGGTTGATATTAAAGCCGCCTCCGCCTGATTGCTGGAGCAGGTTACGGTTATACACCGAGCCGCTGAAGTTGACACTGACATTATCCGTCTTCAAAATTTTTGACAGCTCTGAATTGAGCTTCCGGTTTACTTCATTAAAGAAAAGTCCGGAGATGCTTGAAATGGTGTTGTAAGTAAGCTCATTGATAGCGGAGCCATAGCCGGTGCTGGCATTGGAAGATGTTTCCGGTGGCACAAAGCTGTTCATCGTTACCAGGAAAGCTGCCTGCTGCAGCAGCTCCGTTTCATTTCTCAGTATTTGCTCTATGCTGGTGGCGATGTTGAAATTGCGGCTGGCCTGGCTGTTAGGCGGAAACTCCAGGCGGAATTTAAACTCCGGCTTGAACAGATCGCCTGTCAGATCGGCTACCACGTATACATCTTCCCGCAGGCGGGAGTAGGAAGCGTCAACGGGATCCATGGTGGCGGAAGCATTGACCAATGGGGCAAAGCTGACATTTTCCGCCGTGTATTGTGCTTCAAATTTAATTTTTGCCGCATAGGGGTCGCCGCTCCAGGAGATATAGTTTTCTGTACCCTTTCTTATTTCAAAAGGCTTTTTGAAGAATGACTGGAAGGTAAACAGGTAACTTCCTTCCTGGATATCAAAGCGGCCGCGCATGCTCAGCTTCTCACTGGTGCCCGACAGGATGTTGAGCGTACCGGCGCCGCGTCCTTTAATCTCATCACCGGTCAGATCGTCCAGCACCACCCTTACAGTTACCATCGGGTTGGCCGTTACTTCCACATCATAAATGATATTTGAGCGCTTGCCGATCACGGTGCTGTCCACCATTTCTGTTCCGTATTTTTTTTCCACCAGGAAATCAGCGATGCCTGTTTCCCTGCTTTTGGAAGACGGGATGGTGACATAGCTGCTGTCGGTAGTGGAGGCAATGGCATCTATGTCCATAAACAACTCACTGTCTGAGCCTGTCAGTGAAAAAGAGCCGGTACCTTTTACAAAGCCATAAAACTGCTGGTTGTCCATATAGCCGGTATTCAGCAGCAGCACGGGCCGGTTGTTGGCAGCGTCCGTGGTTTGCGGCTTACGGGTGGATACTACCAGGTCAAAGAACATATTTTTAAAGCCCTGGTGCTGTATATCCCCGCGCAGGTAGACAGGGTTCCCGGTTTCGGGGTCACGCAGCACAATATTATTCAGGTTGATCAGCGTGGGCGTAAGCTCCAGCGGGGTGTCTTCTATTTTATAAAAGCAGTTGGTGAAATTGACTTTCAGGCCGGCATCCTGCAACTGGCCTTTTCCTGTTATTTGCAGCTTTTCCAGCTCACCGGCCAGCACAAAATCGCCGGTAATGTATCCTTCTATATCCGTAAAGAGTGTATTGAGAAAACGCTCCAGTATGCTCAGGTGATATTTTTGTGCGGTAAGGTTTATCCTGTTGTTTTGCTGGGCTTCCTTATTACCAAAAAAGAGATTCAGGTCGTAGCTGATCTTATTGTTGTCATCAATATTAAATCCTTTCCCTTTCAGGTTTTTGGTTTTGCCTTCGTATACAAGGCTGGTCTGCAGGTTGCCTATGGAGTCGTTGTCCAGCCGCAACCCTTCCACCAGTATATCATTGCCGGTCAGGTACAGGTTATTGGCCGGGTCTTCTACCAGCAGGTTGCCGGTTAGCAGGCCTTCCAGCCTGTTTTTTGGCATAAGGAAAGGGCTGAAGTCGCCGATATTTACTTTTTTAATTTCTACCAGCAGATCATTCCAGTCGCCGGTTTCCGATGGGCGGGTTTTCATCCGTACTTCCTGGTTGCTTTCCTTCAGCACCAACTGTCCTTTTGCCGGTATATTGGCGCGGAATTCCAGCTCACCGTTTTCTTCTATTGTCCATGTTTTCCCGTTTAGCAAAAAGGTGGACGGCTCAAATTCTATTTTCACGCCATTGCTGTAGGTGAGCACCGTGGCGTTCAGGTTGGCCTGGTTGATAGCCTGGGAGGCGCCGGTATACAGCTTTACGTGAGAGGAGTCATTGTGTGCATCTATACGGAAAAGCGCCAGCGGGATATTGAGGCTGTCGCTGACGTTGATATTGCTGGCTCCGCCAAAAAGGGAAAGGCTGTCCTGGTTGCCTTTGGCAGTGAGCTTTACATCATCAAAGTTGTACGTCTGGTATTTAAACTGCGGGATATCCGCCTGCAGGTTCAGCTCATTTTCCGCTGTATTGAGGTTGCCGTAAATATGACTGTTGTTAAACCCGGACAATGAGGAGTCTATCAGCTTAATATATGCATCGGCATCCCTGGTTACGATATCAAAATGCAAAGACTCATTATCGGGCATTGTTTTAGGCGGCTGGATATAAGCAGGGTAGTAGCGGTTCAGAAACAGCTTAAAGGCATCCGGCAGGTCGCGGATATTAAAGCGGCCGCTGACGGTGGCATCTGCTTCGTTGGATAGTAGCTGTATTTTCTTTTCATTGTTTTCATAAGCGGATATCAGTGTCAGCGAGTCAAAGGGAAGGCGGATGCCTTCGTTATAAAGTGATGCTTCATAAATGCCGGCCCTGCCCAGGAAGTTATCAATATTATCGCCGGTAAAGTTGAGGTTGAATTTGCCCGAGAAGGAGATGCTGTCTGTGGTCAGGTTCAGCTTTTTCAGGTTGGCCTTTTGTACATCAGCCAGCAGGTTAAACACGGGTATTTCTTCATTAAAGTCAATGATACCGTTCAGCACCACTTCTGCTTCTGCATCGCTGATAGCGGCAAACCCGTCGAATTGTTTTTTATCCAGCTTCCCGTTTACCTGGATATTATGATAGCGGTATCCTTTAAAGTCGGCAAAGTTTATTTTACCATCTATGACAGTATTACGTTCCTGCGGGCGTATGCCTCTGCCCTTTACCGAGCCGGTGAGTGACACGGCACCGATCATGGAGTCGCCAATAAATTCTCCCAGCCTGAAATAATCAGTAGCCAGCGTACCAGAGTACACAGGTGGCTGTCCGGCCGGCAGCTTCATGTTCAGGTCGCTGCGCACCACACCCAGGTTGGTCTGCAGGGTACCGTAGGTGACAAAGTCGCGGATA
>DAOLFO010000353.1:0-3272 GCA_035326305.1 Chitinophagaceae bacterium | reverse complement strand
AAACCTGTAAACACCCCAACCTCCCCACTCAAAGCTCCACCATTTCACAGTCCGCTTTTAAAGCATTCAGGCATTTACGCAACCGCTCTTCATTGGTGTCGGTGATAAATACCTGCCCGTCATTTTCCAGGCAGACTTTCTGCAGCAGGTTGCTGATACGTTCTTCATCCAGCTTTTCAAAAATATCATCCAGCAGCAGCAGCGGGGAAAAATGCTTCTCCCGGCGCAGCACTTCCATTTCGGCCAGCTTCAGCGCAAACAGCAGGCTCTTGCGCTGCCCCTGTGAAGCTACCTGCTTGAAAGGCTGCTCTCCAAAACGGATATCTATCTCATCGCGGTGTATGCCCGCAGTGGTGCGCTGCGCATAAAGGTCTTTTTGCCGGGCAGCTTTCATCAGTTCGGGCTGCGTTGCTTCCAGGAGCTGGCTTTCATAATACAGATGCACCTCCTCCTGGCGGCGGGCTATTTCATGATAAAGGTGCTTTACAGCGGGCAGAAACCCTACCAGGAACTCTTTTCTTTTATCAAAAATAAAAGTGGCCGGCCCGGTCAGCTGCTCATCCAGCACATCCAGCAGGTCAAAGTTTTTGCTCCCTGTTTCCGCAAAGCCACGCAGCAAAGAGTTGCGCTGTTCCAGCACTTTTTTATACACAATGAGCTGTTCCATGTAAGCCGTGTCCATCTGGCAGAGCAGGGCATCAAGGAAGCTGCGCCGCTCCCGGCTGTCGCCGGTAATCAGTTGTGCATCGTCCGGTGCGATGATGACACAGGGATAGCGGCCGATATGCTGTGAAAAGCGTTCATAAGGCTGGCCATTGATGGCAAAGGTTTTTTTGCCGTTTTCCCGCAATATGCAGGTGGCCTGCTCAGGTATGCCGTTCAGTATAAATTGTCCCTCAATGCGAAAGCCGCTTTTGCCCTGCTGTACGGCTGCTGCATCGGTTCGGGAAAAATAGCTGCGGGTAAAGCACAGGTAATGAATGGCATCCAGCAGGTTGGTTTTACCCGCACCATTGCTGCCATGCAGGCAAATGATCCGTTTGGTAAAATCAAACCGGGCTTCAGTGTAGTTTTTAAACTGCAGGAGCGATATGGATGGCAGGCGCAGCATCAGCAGGCTGCAAGATACGGTGAAGCGGGAGAGAAGTAATGGTCTACTGGCATCGTTTTCAATTGCCTGTGCACCCAAACTTTCCGCTGTAAATAACATAGAAACTTTACAACTTTCCCTTATTTTTGCCACTCAAATTTTTAGCCTTGGCGACCAAATTTTCAAAAGACACATACCTGTACTGGTACGAGCTGATGCAGCTCATCCGCCAGTTTGAACTGGTGGCGGAAGAGAAATACAAAATGGAAGGGAAGATCCGTGGCTTTTTCCATGCCTATGTGGGGCAGGAAGCCATTGCTGCAGGCTGCATGACGGCCACCCGCCCGGACGACCTGTTCATTACTGCGTACCGTGATCATGGGCTTGCCATTGCAAAAGGCGTGTCTGTGGATAGCTGTATGGCAGAGTTGTACGGGAAAGCTACCGGCTGTGCCAAAGGCAAAGGCGGCAGCATGCACTTTTTTGGAAAAAAAGAGAATTTTTATGGCGGCCATGGTATCGTGGGCGCCCAGATAGGTACCGGTACCGGGCTGGCATTTGCTGAAAAATACAAGGGCACGGACAATGTGGTGCTTTGCTTCTTTGGCGATGGCGCCGCACGCCAGGGCATCCTGCATGAGAGCTTTAACCTGGCTATGCTCTGGAAGCTGCCGGTTATTTATATCTGCGAAAATAATAACTATGCGATGGGTACTTCTGTTGAGCGTACTTCCAACGTAGTGGATATTTACAAATTGGCTGATGGCTATGAAATGCCATCAGATATGATTGACGGTATGAAGCCCGAAGCCGTGCATGAAGGGATAGCCCGGGCTGTAAAAAGGGCAAGGGAAGGAGAAGGTCCTACTTTAATTGAAATTAAAACATATCGCTATAAAGGACACTCTATCAGCGATCCGCAAAAATACAGAACAAAGGAAGAGGTGGAGGAATACCGCGGCAAAGACCCAATTACACTGGTGCAGAAAACCATTTTTGACAACAAATTTGCCAGCGAGGAAGAAACGGGTGCGATAGATAAAAGGGTGGAAGAAATAGTAGCCCGGTCGGTGAAATTTGCAGAAGAAAGCCCCTGGCCGGATGACAGCGAAGTGCTGAAGGATGTATATGTAGACCAGGATTATCCCTTTATTACTGATTGAGCAAATACTGTATTAAACAAATAGTTTTTTAATTCAATAAATATATGTCAGACAAGAAACAGGTGCAGGAGACGGACAGCAGCCAGGTAGTGATTGCCAAAGCCAAAGACTTCTGGACACGTAACAGCAAGATTATTTTGGGTGTGGGTGTGGTGCTCCTGCTTGCCGTAGGCGGCTTTTGGGGATACCGCCAGTTTATCAAAAACCCTAAAGAGGAGAAAGCAGCGGATGCCATGTTTAAAGCAGAAGCATATTTCCGCAGCGATTCGGTAAGCCTGGCCCTGAATGGCGATGGCCAGAACCTGGGTTTCCTGAAGATAATTGACAAATACAGCGGTACAGATGCGGCCAACCTGGCCCACTTTTATGCCGGCAGCTGCTACATCAGGCTGGATGATAATGCCAATGCAGTAAAACACCTGAAAAAATTCAGTACCGATGCAAAGCAGGTGCAGCAGAGGGCCTATAAGCTGCTGGGTGATGCTTATGCCGACCAGGGCAATGGTAAAGAAGCGCTGAGTTATTACAAAAAAGCGGCACGCCATTTTGAAGCAGATAAAAATAGTGCGGCAGAAGCGCTGTTCCTGGCTGCTTACCTGGCAGACAGGGTGCTGAAAGATCAGAAAGAAGCTATTGCGCTTTATAAAGAGATTAAAGAAAAATATCCTTCTACCCAGCAATCATACGAAGCAGATAACTACCTGGCACAACTGGGTGTGTATAATGTAAAATGATATGGCCCGGGTAGCAAACAGTAAATTATTACAAACAGGCAAAGGCATCCGTCAGTTGACGGATGCCTTTGTTGTGATAGTAAAAACAGAATGGAACGCTGCTGTGGTGGACGAACTGGAGAAGGGTTGCCTGGCTGCACTGAAAAAGCAAAAGATAAAAAATACCCTGACACTTACCGTACCCGGCCCCGGGGAGAGACCTTTTGCAATTAAAAGCTTGTGGGATAAAGCCGGAAAGAAAAGCAAGCCGGAGCCTTTCATTGCCCGTGGCTGCGTAATAAAAGG
>DAOLFO010000032.1:0-17361 GCA_035326305.1 Chitinophagaceae bacterium | reverse complement strand
TGACGAATATAAGGAAAAAGAATTTTTTCTTCTTTCCGCATGTGCGCCAGGAGGTGATCCATGCACTCATAAAATAAAGCCTGCACCTTTTGCAGTTCGGGGTGCCTGTCTCCGTGCACTTGTACCACTTTGTTGAGAAAAGGCGGCAGCTCCCGGGTTTGTTTTTCTACATAGCGGTGATGCTTTTTTTCAATATAATCAGCCAGCAGGTCAGCCGGCCAGTTGTTAAATGCCGGTACTGCATCATCCGTTGCAGGAGCTGCGCTTTCAAGCTCTTTTATCAGCGTGCCGGGTTCGATGCGTTTCTTTTCACAAGCAATAGCAATAGTCCGGTTGCCATTGCAGCAAAAATCAATGCCATGTGCTTTAAATACGGATGCAGTGCGGTAGTTTTCGGCTACCAGCTCACCGATAATGCTGTTTTCACTAATGTTCATGATGAAGATGTTGAAGGTTTAAAAAAGTAAATGCCGGATATAAACAAGCTGATCACTTTGATGGCTTCCATGCTTACATAATAGATATGCAGCCGGGAGGGGGCAGGCGCCGATCCCTGCAGGTACGCTTCTGCACGGGCATCCAGGGCAGGCAATAGCCACAGCGTTTGTACAGTCAGCAGCAGGAGCGGGATAAGCAGGGCAATATGGCCGGTGGTGAGCAGCTTCTTTTTTGAAATGAACAGGTCAAGCAGTATACCGGCCGCCAGTATCCATTCTATTTTATTTAATGCGTTGAACACAAGGCGGCCTATGCCCAACCCAAGCGATAAAGTAATGCCCGGCGCCCTGAATTTCAGCCAGGCCTCCATAAAACTGATGGCACATACAAACCCGATCCAGGTAAAGATGCAGGCAATAGCTACAGGATTTTTTACGGAAGTGGTCATAGCAGCGGGGTACCTGAGTTTTGCCGGTAGTACTCAATTTTTGAAAGGAACATGGCGGCCATTTTATCTCCGCGCCATTTGGCTTCTTCTGCTTTGCTGCCCTTAAAATGCCTGTCCACTGTTTGGTGCCATATACCAAGCCAGGTATCAAAGTGGGCAGTGGCTACCGGCAGCTTTGCATGCGGGGGAAAAGGACTGCCGTAATAGGTATGCTCTTCCAGCAAAACGGTTTGCCAGAAGCGATACATTTTTTCCAGGTGCTCCGGCCAGCGGTCTTGTATCACTTTTTCAAAAATGGGCCCCAGCAGCGGGTCTTTCCTTACCTGGCCGTAAAAATCATCAACGAGCAATTGTATATCCGCGAGCCCCGAAATATCTTTTGCTGTATCCATGTGATGCGGTAATTATAGTAAAATAAAGGATAACGATGTCTTTTATTTATTCAAAAAAAATCAGCGTTTCAGATAAGTCAGCCGGTTAAACAGCCCTTCAGACAGGTCGCCCAGGCTTGTTTTTTGCAGCATCTCCTGCATATCTTCCCGTATCTTTTTAAACTCATGGTGGATAGGGCAGGGGCGTGATTCAGAGCACTGCTTCAGTCCCAGCCCGCAGCCGGTAAATAATTTATCACCATCCACTTCTTTTACAATTTCTGCCAGGGACCGGTTCAGCGATTTTTTATCATGATAAAAGCCGCCCGTTGGCCCTTTTAACGAAAGCACAAAACCTTTGCGTCCCAGGTCCTGCAGGATTTTTGCAATGAAATGCTCCGGTGAGTCAATTCCCTTCGCAATTTCTTTAATACCTGTTTTGCTGCCGTCTTTGGTCTTTTGCGCAATGAACAGCAGCGCACGTATAGCATATTCGCAGGTCTTTGAAAGCAAGGTGAAAATATTTACAGGGCAAAGATAGCATCTTTTAATAAAAGATAAAAAAGTCTTTTATTAAATTTTTTGTTTTTCCTCCCTGCCACCTCTCTATCGCAAACCGGGCATTTTGCACACATTTCCTTCCGGCTGGTGGAATACATTACCGCAACAGGTATAAACCCATAGTGGAAATGAAGGTAAGCGTATGGCTACCTGTTATGGATATACCATCGTATTACGTGGTGCAATTATGTTAGTGGCATGTGAGGGTCGGCACGCAAGAAGAGCCATTGCTGTTTTTGTCCAGATGACCGCTCCCGGCAGTGGGGTGTTTTTTATGTAGCAAAAGGTTAGCAGGCTGTATCCTGTCAAAAACTTTCTTCCTGCTGCTCCCGGGCTTTTTTTAATACATACAAAAAGTATACAGCGGAAGCAAGGCTGACGATGGAAAGTATGGCTCCCATAACGCTGCCGGCATCTATGCTTTTGGCAATGGCATAACCGATACCGGCCATGAAACAAAGGATCAGGGACTTGCGGATGAATGGATGAAATAACATACGCCTGGTTTTGGTGTGCAGAATGAGTTTGGCTTAGCTGGGATACCATTTTTACCATATTCCATAAAAAAAATCCTGCGCCTGCAGGATTTTTTTTATCAAAGCCTTTACCCCTTACATTCTTTTGATAGTGCAGCCCACCGAGCGGGTCTTGTTTACGGACACGGCCTTGCCGCCGGTCATTTCATCAATGGCTGTCACCAGGTGCTTGCGGCTTACCTGGTCGGGACTGTTGGAATTGTCATCAATAGCGCCGTGATAGACCAGCTTGCGGTTGCTGTCAAACAGGAATATCTCCGGTGTTCGGGTAGCGCCAAATGCATCGGCCATTACCGAATTATTATCCACTGCGTAGCTGAAGTCATAGCTCTCCTGCCTGGCGTATTCTTTCATGTCTTCATATGAGTCGCCATTTCCGCGGGATGCCTCATTCGGATTGAGCAGGATGACCCCGATATCTTTACCTGCCGCATACCGGCATACTTCCAGTGTCCTGGATTTGTATTTGTGCACCACCGGGCAGGTATTGCAGCTAAACATGACCAGCAATCCATTTTTCTTCATAGCATCCTTGAAAGAGATTTCCTTACCGGATATGTCTTTCATTTTTGTATCCGGGTTGGGAATGGCCGATCCGATAGGCAGAGGCTCACCGGCCGGGCGCAGCGCCATAAACAATATGGCAACTGCAGGTAACAATAGCAGGAGTATTCGTTTCATATTAATGAGGTTTTAAAAGTGATGTATACAAATTTCAGCAAAAATCATGCAGGGTGCGAACCGGCTGTATGCAATTTATTCCTTTCATCCACCTCATGCTTGAGGGAATTTATACTTACATTCAGCTCAAACCCAATAAGTAACACCAGGGAATTAAAGAAAATGAGCAGCATCAGTATCAGTACCGTACTGATAGAGCCATACAGCTCATTATAGTTGGAAAAACGGCTGACATAGTAAGAGAAAGCGCCGGTGAATACAATCATCAGGGCAGTGGCGAGGATGGAGCCGGGGCTGATGAGCTTCCATTTTTTATGCACAGCCGGGGCGTAGCGGTAAATAAAAGAAACGCAGAAAAATACCAGCAACAGGATTACCACCCAGCGAAGGTTGTGTATAATGGCAATCAGCGTGGCATTTTTCACACCCAGCCAGCGCAGCACAGCGCCCTGCATCACCAGGGCGGTGATGGTGATGAAAAATAAAATAAAAAGCACGCCTGTGAGCCGCAATGCTGTCCATCGCTGCTGCAGCCCCTTGCGTTTGCGGAAGCCAATATAGTTTTTGTCAAAAGAGCGCATAATGCCCATAATAGCATTAGAAGAAAAAAACATAGCCAGCAAAAAACCAGTGGATAGTAACCCTGTACGCGGTTTATTTAAAATTGTATTTAAGAATACAATAAGCCCGCTGTTGTTTTCTTCGCCGGGTACCACATCCCGGATGAGCCGGTACATTTCATCAATAAATTCCTGTGAAATGGGAATGTAGGGTACCAGGGTAAACAGGAAAATGATTGCCGGCGGGATAGCCATGGTAAAGTTGAAAGCAATGGCAGAAGCCCGTTCTGAAAAACCTGTTTTCCGGGCCTGCTGAAAAAAAAACCGGATAGTGTCAAAAAGCGGTATGCCCTGGAAGCCCGGCAGGCACCAGCGTTTGCTGCCCCGTACCAGGAAGCGCACAGGTGGCGATACCAGTATCTTCCGTTTTATTTTCGTCAGCAGGTGCATAGGCCTTATTTAATGTTTCGCTGGTTCAGCGCCTGGTGAAATAACTTAGCATATTTCATGTGATCCTTATAGTCGGAGGTGAATATATGCGTGCCATCAAAATTGCTGTTGGCTACAAAATAGAGATAGTCGGTGGCCGGTGCATCCAGCACAGCATCCACTGTTTCCAGCATGGGCGTGCAGATAGGGCCGGGGGGCAGCCCTTTGTTCAGGTAAGTATTGTACGGCGAGGGGGTGCGCAGGTGCTCATGCAGTACGCGGCGGAGCGCAAAATTGCGGAGCGCAAATTTTACCGTAGGATCTGCCTGCAGGGGCATGCCTTTTTTCAGCCGGTTGAGGTAGGTGCTGGCAATATGCGGCTTGTCAGATTTGGCATTTGTTTCCTCATCTATAATGGAAGCCAGCGTGGCCACCTGCACAGGGGTGAGGCCCAGCTTTTCCGCTTTTTGAACACGCTCCCGGTTCCAGAAATTTTTATAGGCTGTATGCAAGGCTTCAAACACCTGGCGGGGTTGGCTGTTCCACCGCAGCGTATAGGTAAGCGGCAGGGCAGCGGCCATGGCAGTGGCAGAGTCGAGCCCGTATACCTTTAGCGAATCAGCATTGGTAAGGTAGCTGATCATAGCCAGTGAATCACATTCAAATGACCGGCCGATACGGGCCGCCAGCGCTTCCGGCGTGCGTATTTTAGTGATAACAAAATTCACGGGAGTATGCCGGCCGTTTTTCAGCAGGCGTACCAGCGAAAGCAGGCTCATACCTTTTTTCATTTCGTAGCGACCCGGTTTGACAGCAGAAAAGCCGGCGAGGCCGGCAGCCTTATCATACCAGAAAGCGCCGCGGATAATTTTTTTCTGCAGCAGGCTGTCTTTAACAGATGCATAGGTGGCGCCGGTAGGTATGTACAGGTATTTGTCTTCCGGCGGGTGTACGGCAGGCCCCAAAAACTTCCAGGCAATAAAACCGCCTGCAGCCAGCAGGATAAGCAACACGGTGAAGAAGATCTTTTTTTTCATAATGGTATATTTCACCAGGTCAGCATAACATACTAAATAAAATATCCCTTCGATTATCAATCATCCTGGTAAACAGGAACAAATTAAACAAAAAACCCCGTCTTTTCAGACAGGGTTCAACAAGGTTATATTCTAAAAAATTATTTCTGAATGGAATCTAATGTACCGGTGCCCAGGTTCAGTGTATTTCCATCCTGCCCCGGTGCAGGAGCTGCCGGAGCGGATACAGGCACTGTAGCATCTTTAAAACGGCTGCCTGAACTTCCTTTGGTTGACATAAAAATAGCAGACACCAGGCAAAGCGCACCGATGATGCCTCCGAAAATCCAGGTGCCTTTTTCCAGCACGTCATTGGTTTGCTTTACGCCCATAAACTGGTTGCTGAAGCCGGCAATATTTCCGGCCAGGCCACCGCCTTTGGGGTTTTGTATCAGCACGATCAGGCTAAGTATCACAGAAGCGAGTATCACCAGTATCACGAACAAAAGGGTCATATCACGATTGCTTTAATTGTTCAATCAAGGCTGCAAAATAAGCGCTTTTAGAGGGATCGAGCAAACTTAATTTATTGTAAATTTCAATGGCTTTTTCCGGGTTGCCCTGCCGGGCCCATACTTCAGCCATAGCTTCAGTAATCACTTCCCGGTCAGAAAGCGATTGCTCCGCCATTCTCTCTACTTTCTGCTCTTCCTGGCGGTCGCCGCCTGCTGGTTGCACCGGATCAGCGGCCGGTAATTTTTTCAGCGTCTTCAGCCATTCGGTAAAGCTTTTCAACTGCTGGCCAAAGCGGTCGGTCGGCTTTTCTTCCTCTCTGAACTTAATGCCCTGCGAGGCAAAATAGTCTATGGTATGGTAGGGCTCAAATGTGAATGCCGGTTCTGCAGCAGGTGCTTCTGTTTTCACTTCAGCAACAGGGGAAGTGACAGGCAATTCCTCCTGTGCTTTTTGTTCAGCAGCGGGGGCAAGGACATCTGCATCTGTTGCCGGGCTACCTGGCTCTTCCACATTTTGTTCCGGTACCGGTAAAGCGGGTGTTGCTGCAGCGCCGGTGGTTTCTTTACTATCCCGGAGTAAGAAATTGAGCCAGGCTTTGTCCGGGATGAACAGGGACAAGGCTGCCTTTTGAGCCTCAGCATCAGGGTCACCCTGTGCCTGCAACTGGCAGGCCCGGGCAAGGTGGGCAGGCAGGTAGTAAGGATATTTTTCAGCAAGGCTTTTTAATACGGACAAATCTGCAACGGCAGTATGGTCTTTGCCGGTTACAAAACGGTGTACAGTTGCTATCTGGACATTCATAGCTGCAAGATAAAGAAATAGGAGGCCATGACAAGCCGCCGGGAGTAAAAAGCCGCTGGCGCTACCATTCAGAAAACAGCTTGTTAAACAAATCATCAGTAAGCCCTCTCAGCATTTCTGTACTGAGGCTGGCTTCTGCCTGCTGCAGCGAAAGGCGGGCATCAAATTCAAAGCTGCGGCTTACCTGGTACTTATCCACCTTATCGCTTTTTTGTTTATTGATGCTGATATCAATTGATACCGTGAGGCGGTTAGAAGAAACCTGCTGCTGCGAAATGCCGGAAGTGGTAACGCTGTAGCCCGTGATAGTAGCATCCACTATCCAGTCAGCATTATCATCGTTTGTCTGGGAGAGTTTGGTCTGGCTCACTATTTTTTGCCGCAGCCGATCGGTGAGCTGCTGGCTTAGTTGGGGGTTGACATAAGGCGCTTTGTTCTGGATATAGTTTACCTTGATCGTCTTTACCGAATCGGGTATGGAAGCGTCATTAAACCGGTATACGCCACACCCGCTATAGCCTGCTGCGCTGACAAAGAGAATAGCGGCCAGCACAAAGGCGCCGGCTATCCCTTTCAGAAAAGGTACGTAAATGCCGGTGCGCTTTTTCGGCGGAAAAGAATTAATCTTCGATATCATACTCTTTCAGTTTGCGGTACAGCGTCCGTTCGCTGATGCCGAGGTCAAGCGCAGCATCTTTTCGTTTGCTGCGGTGTTTTTTCAATGCTTTTATGATCAGCTCTTTTTCCTTGTCCATGATATTGAGGCTTTCTTCCACCTCCTCATGCTGATGTATATCGTCGTGCGGGTGGCTCACTACTGCCGGCACCGGTGTGACCTGCTGGTGGGTCACCACCTGCGGCGCCAGGTAAGGCTGTGAAGCATCATGCGCACGCAATTCTTTTACTTCATTGATAAAAGACGGATCCTGTGTGGCCAGCCCGGGGTTTTGCAGCATTTCGAGAAACAGCCGCTTGAGCTCTGTCACATCTTTCTTCATATCAAAAAAGAGCTTGTACAGTATTTCCCGTTCATTGCTGAAATCCTGCTGATTACCATTGGCGCTGCCGCCTGCCAGCACCGGCATCCGGTTGCTGGAGTAGGGCTGCAGGTATTTTGACAGCTCCCTGGCGGTAACAAATTTATTTTCTGATAATACAGAGATCTGTTCGGCAATATTCTTCAATTCACGCACATTTCCCGGCCAGGGATAATTTATTAACAGCTCTTTGGCTTCGTCATCCAACTGTACCGAGCCTGTTTTATACTTATCAGCAAAGTCGGCGGCAAATTTCCGGAAGAGCAAATGAATATCTTCTCTGCGGTCTTTCAGGGCGGGCACCCGGATAGGTACTGTGCTGAGGCGGTAATACAGGTCTTCGCGGAACTTACCCTGCTGCACCAACTGCAACAGGTCTTTGTTAGTAGCGGCAATGACCCTTACATCGGTTTTTTGCACCTTGGAAGAGCCAACACGGATATACTCCCCGGCTTCCAGCACACGGAGCAGCCGGGCCTGTGTACCCAGCGGCATCTCACCAATTTCATCGAGGAAAATTGTACCGCCGTTTACTGTTTCAAAATAACCCTTGCGGGCATCCACCGCACCGGTAAAGGAACCTTTTTCATGACCAAACAGCTCAGAGTCTATGGTGCCTTCGGGAATGGCGCCGCAGTTGACGGCGATGAAAGAATTATGCTTGCGGTTGGAAAGCGAATGGATGATCAGCGAGAAGGCTTCTTTGCCCACCCCGCTTTCTCCCATGATGAGCACGGTAAGATCGGTATTGGCCACCTGCGCCGCCACCTGCAACGCATAGTTGAGGGCAGGGGAGTTGCCAATGATGCCAAAACGGTTTTTTATTGATTGAATATCCATGTTTATCCTTATTCGTCAAAAGCTTTCAGCAGTGTTTCAATTTCAGATTTTAGAATGGGCAATTTGTTAATAGCGATTAAAAAAATATCTGATTCACGTACCAGGTCATAATCGTGAACAATAATATGCCGCAAGCTTTTTATTTTATTTTTATCAGTTATTGGTATAGAAGGGTTCAACTTATCTGCCTGATAGACTGCTTCTCCTATTATGGCAAAACGCCTGCAAAGTGCATCAAACAGCATTTGATTTTCCTCAACCTGCTTTACCGAGCTGATATTTATCAAATAGCTTTCTATGTCTTCGATAGACAAGCGAATATCTTCGTAGTATTTAGCAATACTATGCTTCATATATTTTTTTCCTGTCTTTGAGAACAGATTGCAGAAAAAACCTGTTTCGTATTCCTTCCTCCTGTACCAGGTCTACTTTTTTGCCGGTAATCTTTTCGAGTGCAAACAGCAGGTCGAAATAATCATAGCCGCTTGCAGGCAGCCCATTACTATCTTTTTTTAATGTAACTAAAAAATCCAGATCGCTTTTACCGGTATAATCTTCACCTCTTGCCCCTGATCCAAACACATACAGCGATTTTACCTGCATTTCCTTGCAGGTACTTATAATTTCGCTGATATTTTTAGTTATCTCAGGTGCCATTAGTGCTTTTTATACAGTTTTTATCTTGCCCAGCATCGTACCCTGGGTACAGTCATGGGCCGCCACATCAGCATAGTCGCCTTTTTTTAAATCGTAGCTCTCCTTTGGAAAAACAAATACTTTATTTTCTGAGCTGCGCCCCATCCAGTGATCGCTGCTTTTTTTACTTTCCCCTTCAATAAGGATACGGAATGTTTTGCCCAGGTCCCGCTGATTGCTTTCCAGCGAAAGGCGGTTTTGCAAAGCCACTACTTCTGCCAGGCGGCGCTTCTTTATATCCAGCGGCACATCATCCTGGTAGCGGCGCTGTGCCAGTGTGCCGGGCCTTTCGGAGTAGAAAAACATATAAGAATAATCATAACCGGCATATTCCATAATGCTCAGCGTATCCTGGTGGTCCTGCTCCTCTTCCGTACAGAAGCCGGTGATGATATCTGCGCTGATGCCGCAACCCGGCAGTATTTGGCGGATGCGGTCCACTTTGGCCATATACCATTCACGGGTGTAGGTACGGTTCATCAGTTGCAATATGCGGGTGCTGCCGCTTTGTACCGGCAGGTGTATGTAATTGCAGATGTTTTCATACTTCGCCATAGTATGCAGCACTTCATCGGTAATATCTTTGGGATGCGAAGTGGAGAAGCGTACCCGCAGCAGCGGGGAAATAAGCGCTACCTGCTCCAGCAGGGCAGCAAAGGTGACGGGTTTGGCGCCCGGCTCACCGGCTGTATGGTAATAGCTGTCCACATTTTGCCCCAGCAGTGTTACTTCGCGGTAGCCTTCTTCAAACAATTGCCTGCATTCGGCTATAATGCTGATGTTATCACGGCTGCGCTCCCGCCCGCGGGTAAAGGGCACCACGCAGAAAGAGCACATATTGTTGCATCCGCGCATGATGCTCACAAAGGCATTGATGCCGTTACTGTCCAGCCGCACAGGGGCGATGTCAGCATAGGTCTCTTCCCGGCTCAGCAGCACGTTCACGCCTTTTTGGCCCTGGCCGGCGTCCTCAACTAATGCCGGCAGCGTACGGTAGGCATCGGGACCCACCACCAGGTCAACCAGCTTTTCTTCTTCAAGAAATTTTTCTTTCAACCTTTCCGCCATACAGCCTAATACACCGATGAGCATGCCCTGCTTTTTCCTTTTCAGCTTGCGAAATTCCGTCAGCCTTTTGCGTACGGTCTGTTCCGCTTTTTCCCGTATGGAGCAGGTGTTGATAAATATCAGGTCGGCCTCTTCCACATTGCGGGTGGCGCCAAAACCTTCTTTATTTAATATAGACGCCACGATTTCGCTGTCGGCAAAATTCATCTGGCAGCCGTAGCTTTCGATATAGAAATGTTTGCGGTAAGCGTTAGGGTCTTGCTGGAAAGGCGCAAATGCCTCCCCCTGGCGGGCTTCGTCCTGTACCTTTTCTGTCACTAAGTCAAGCATCCTTGTTGCTGATTTGAACGGCAAATATACTGATAAACAGGTTAAGTGTGACAGGATGTCAGCATCCCCGAAGGCATCCGAAAGTTATTTTTGTAAAAAGCATCTTATCTTCCGGCAACCGGATTATAGCCCTTAAAACCACCCGATTCTGAAGCGGATTTTCATTATTTTATTGATGCTGTGGAGCCTGCCGCCTGCCTTTTCCCAAAAAAAGGAAGAAGGTATAATTGCAGGCAACGTGGTATCGCCCGACCAGAAAGCATTGCCGGAGGTAACCGCCGAACTGGTGCTGCTGCCGGAAAACAAATCCCATTTTACCCGTACTGATAAGGAAGGATTATTTGCGTTTGCCGGCCTGGCAAATGGTTATTACCAGCTCAGGCTTTCGTATGCCGGTATGCAGCCCCTGATCATAGACAGCATCCATATCCGTGATGACCGGAAAGATTTTAACCTGCCCGACCTGGCGCTGAAGCCGGGAACTGACTTGCAGGAGGTTATTGTTTTTTCAGAAAAGCCATTGATAGAATCAAAGGACGGCAATATTACTTTTAACGCATCAGAATCTGCCTTTGCTGCCGGCAGCACAGCCAGTGAGCTACTGGCTACTGTGCCATTGGTGAGTAAAGATGCAGACGGGAAAATAAATGTAAGGGGCAAAGAACCTAAAATACTGATAGATGATAAGCCGGTGGAGCTGAATATGCAGCAACTGCAGGACTTGCTGGAGTCTATGCCCGGCAGCACGATTGAAAAAATTGAAATAATGACCAACCCGCCGCCACAATATGCCAATGAGCAGGGCGGCGTTATCAATATCATTACCCGCAAGGGGAAAGTGGGTAAAACAGGAAGGATTAGCCTGGCTGCCGGCACACGGGGAGAGATGAATGTAAATGGCAATTTTTCTTATCGTAAAAAAGGGCTGGTGTTTAACCTGAATGCAGGTGCTGTATACAGCCGCATCGGCGGAATGGGATATTCCATCAGGGAAAATATTTATACAGACTCTTCCAATTTATTTACCACCAACAGCCATTACCGCAACCGCAGCGTACGCCCGCAGTTGAGAGCCAGCCTTGATTATGATATTACGGCCAGCCAGTCCCTGTCGGCCATGCTGCAGCTCAATGCTGGCGATATCCACAACCGTAATAAAGCTGTGTACCGCAATATCAACCGCTTTGATGAAGTATACCGCCTGAACGAACGTAGTACCAGCAGCACAGGCAATAATGGCAACGCCCTGCTCAACCTTTCTTACCTGCTGCGCCTGAAGCGGCCCGGAGAACAATTGCGCATCATCGCTTCTGCCAACCGTTCTGTCAATAAAAACGACCGGCTGTTTTACCAGCAGTATTTTCATCCTGATTATACATCAACCGGCCGGGACAGCACACAGTTGCAAAACAATGCCAGCCACAATGACGGGTATACAGTACGTGTGAATTACAACCGGCCACTGTTTGCCGGGAAGACCACCCTGTCTGTCGGCGGGCACTATATCCGCCACAACAGCCTGGTGCAAACGGATGCTGCCTACTTTGACAAAGCCGGCAATAGCTGGATGGAAGATGAACAACTGAGCAACCATTTTCATTTTCACCAGACCACCACTAACCTGCGGCTATCCCTGAAGCAGCGGTTGGGTGAACGCTTTACTGCCAGCGCCGGTATAGCACAGGAGCAGACTTATGTATGGTTTGAGCTTTTTGATGAACAGCGAAATGCCCGTAATAATTATGGTAACTGGCTGCCTTTCTTCACCATTAATAAAAGCTGGGAGGACAATCTGACACTGAATTTTTCTTACCGCCGTACGATACGCAGGCCAGGCATTAATGAGATGAATCCGACGGTTGATTTTTCAGACCCGTACAATATCCGTTTTGGTAATGAGCGGCTGCAGCCTGCCACTTCTGATAATTTTGATATCGTGGCCGGGCGCACCAGCCAGCATTATTATTTTAATATCGGGGTAGGGTACAACCGTGTAAAAGATATCTTCAGCAGGGTACGCACATTGCTGGAAGATGGGAAAACACAACTGACCTGGGAAAATATCAGCGGCCGCAGCGAGTATGAGCTGAGCAGTTGGGCCGGCTATACCTTCAGCCGCAAACTGCGGGCCAATATGAGCCTTACTTACCTGTACAGCCGCTACAGCGCTTTTGATAAAGAAACAAACCGCTTCCGTAATGGCGGAACTTTTACATCTAACCTGACTACTGTATTTTCACCAACTGATAAATGGAACTTTACAGCCCGGTTCGGTTTCAACCGCTTTGCCAGCCCGCAGGGCTTTAGCCGGTGGAACTACAGTATGCAAACCGGTATGCAATATAAAATGATGAATAAGCGGCTGGTGGCCACACTGGATATCACTGACCCCTTTACACAGCAGCGAAACCGCAGCTTTACGCATGGCACCCACTTTAACCTGGAAAGCTTTAATACCACCAACACCCGCAATTTCCGGTTAACGCTGGCGTACAATATTATTCCCGTAGTGAAGAAGAATCCGCTTACCCGCCTGCGCGGCTAACGCACTTACCAAAGCTGCCGCCCCTGGTAGTAATCCAGGATTTTGCTGCGAAGCACATAATCATATTTGGCAATGATAAGATTGACATTGCTGCGGTCGAGATTATTCTTGGCAGTCAGGTAATCAATAGAGTTGCCCACCCCTTCCTGGAAGCGTATGCCTGCTGCGCGGAATGACTCTTCATATGCCTTTACCTGCTCCAGCAGCGCAGCGTAGCGGTCTGATGCCGTGGTCATGTTGACATAAGCCTGGTCAATGGCCTGGCCCAGTTGGGTGCGGGTGGCGGAAGCCACGAGCTGTTGTGTTTTAAACTGTATTTGCGCCTGCTTTATACGGTTGCGTTGCTGCCAGGCATTAAACAGGGGGATACTGAGGTTAAAGCCGAAAGAAGTGTACAGGTTATTATTGAGCTGATCGCTGTAATTGATTTTACTGGTGCTGAAATTGTCCCGTTGCTTATACACAGGGGAGGGATTGCCATTGACAAGCACATAATCCGCAGAAGCCACTTCCGTAGTATTCTGGTAAATGCTTTGCATGGCCACGCTGGAGTAGC
Source organism: Chitinophagaceae bacterium (assembly GCA_035326305.1). Classification (GTDB taxonomy): domain Bacteria; phylum Bacteroidota; class Bacteroidia; order Chitinophagales; family Chitinophagaceae; genus DAOLFO01. The sequence goes on along the minus strand of DAOLFO010000032.1, from coordinate 3,932 downwards.
TGGTATACACATTGCCGCCAAAGCGGAGCACCGGGTATAGCTGGCCTTTTGCTGCTTTGATTCCGCTTTCCGCACCGGCTGCACGCAGGTCAGCGGCTTTTATAAGTGCCAGGTTTTTTAATGCTGTTTGAAAAATGCTGCCGGGGTTTTCTTCATAGCGTGCTGCAAATGATGCGGCATCCAGCTTTTCCACCGTCATATTTTTATCGTAGGGAATATTCATCCACTGGCAGAGCGTAATCCTTGCGCTTTCCAGCGCATTCTGTGCGGAAATAATGGCAACCTGGTCACCGGCATACTGCCCTTTGAGATCGGCCAGGTCAGATGGCTTGATGGCGCCTTCGGCATCCAGCACCTGCAGGCGTTCTACCTGCTTAAGGGATAATGCTGCCTGGTTTTGCGCCTGCACCAACTGGTCATTGCTGCTGAGCACCTGCAGGTAGGCCAGTATTACATTAATGGTAACATTATCCTTTTCCTGCTGCCAGTCCATCTTCGAGGCTTCATAGCTGAGCTTGTTCTGCCGGATATTGTGATGAATGGACAGCCCGTTGAAAAGTATCACACCACTGCTGATACCATAGTTGGATGAATTGAAGGACTGGGTAACCGGCGAGTTGGTAAACGGGTCAATACTGCGCCCCTGGTTAAAGCTGTGGCCGGCACTGGCATTCAGGTCGGGCAGGCGGTTCATCCTTGCCTGTTTCCAGTTGGCTTCGCTGCTTTGCATCTGCAGCTCACGCTGGCGCACATCTAAATTATTGGAAATAGCAGTTTCCACACATTGCTGCAGGCTCAGCGGCTGCTGTGCTTTTGCAGAAGCAACAACACATATAACGATCAGCGGTAAAATCCTTTTCTTCATGATAACTGTATACTTAGCGCTTAGCATGTTTATATTTTTTTCTCCACCATTCCATCCAGCAGGTGAATGATCCGCTTGCCATAAGCTGCGTTTTTCTCCGAATGTGTTACCTGTATGATGGTAACGCCTTCTTCATTCAACTGCTTGAACAATTGCATGATTTCCTCACCCTGCTTACTGTTCAGGTTGCCGGTAGGCTCATCTGCCAGCAGCAACTTTGGTTTGGCTATCAGCGCACGGGCTATGCCCACCAGTTGCTGCTGCCCGCCGGATAGCTGGGTAGGAAATAAATCTTTTTTGCCCACAATATTGAAGCGGTCCAGCATATCGGCCACCATAGCTTTCCGCTCACTGCCTTTTACGTCCTGGTAAAGCAGGGGCGTTTCAATATTTTCATATACGGTCAGCTCATCAATGAGATGGTAAGCCTGGAACACAAAGCCGATGTATTGCTTGTACAGGGCAGAGCGCTGCTTTTCCTTCAGCTTATGTACCTGTTCATGGAGAAACAGGTATTCCCCTTCATTAAAATCATCCAGCATGCCGATTACATTCAGCAGGGTGGACTTACCCGAACCCGAAGGTCCCATGATGGAAATAAATTCTCCTTCCTGTATCGAAAGGTTGATGTCTTTGAGCAGGAACACACGGTTGTTTCCTGAATTGACCCATTTGTAAATATGCTTTAATTCAATCATCCGGTCTGTATTTTATCCGTTGGTGAAAAGGTTTTCCAATAGCCGTGCCAGAGCTAAAAGTGGCTGAATACCATATAAATATATTAAAGTACGAAAACTTTTGTAGCGAATATGGACAATAGGTGTTCGAAAACGGACAGTGTGCGGGGGACTATTATTAATTACTAATTCTTAGTTGTGGATAATTAAGAATTAGTAATTAATGATAACAGGATGCTGCCCCAACCTTCAACTTTAAACTTTAAACCTTGAACTTCTTGAACACAATCATCAACCGCCTCATTCCGTCCTCAGCGCCTTTACCGGGTTGCGCCTTGCTGTTTCCATGCACTGCAATGTGATAAAGACGGATACAATGCCAAAAAGCAATACTGCTGCCAAGAGATAGATAAACACATTTTGCTCAATACGGTAAGAATAGTTTTGCAGCCAGTAGGCGGATGCCGTATAGGCAACCGGCCATGTAATGATATTGGCAAGGGCTACCGGCCAGAAGTAGTCTTTTATGAACAGCAATATGATGTCTTTTGCATTAGCACCTATTACTTTCCGTACACCAATTTCCCTGGTACGCCTTGTAAGTGTAAAGCTGACCACGCCAAAAACACCCATAAAAATAATAACCAGGTTGAGCAGGGAAGCGAGGGTGGTGGCTGATTTGAGTTGCAGCTCCGACTGGTATAGCGATTTTACCTTGTCTTCAATAAAAATATATTCAAATGGGCTTTGCGGCGACAGGGCCTGCCATTTATCACGTACCTGGCTGATGGCCTGCTGCATATCAGTTGCCGCCAGCTTTACTGTTATATACCTGAATGCCTGCAAATCACGGTAATTCAGAAAAATGACCGGTTCTATTTTTTCCTGCAGGCTGGAGTAGTTATAATCTGCAACCACACCGCGAATGGTGATAGGAGCAGGGAAGCCCGTTACGGCAAACTGGCGGCCTGTCACTGTGCTGTTATCAAATCCCATTTCTTTTACCGCTGCGGCATTCAGCACAGCATCGCCAAAAGGCGCTTCTCCTTCCTGTGTAAAGAAAGTGCCGGACAATAATTTTATGCCGAAAGTGGCGGCATATTCTTTATCCGCTCCCATAGCTCCGATAAATACATTTTGTGCGGGGTTTCCCGGCGATACGGCTATCTCTATGGGATTAGGTGGCTTGCGGTCCGGTATTTCAAAAGAAACGCTGGCATTACGGACCACAGAGAGTTGCTTTAATCCTTCTTTAATCGTTTCCATTTTCTTTACCCCGGCGCTGTCCCATTGCTTGGGAAATGCAGTGATGGTCATTAACCCTTCCTTTTGATAACCCAGGTCTTTACTGAAGGTATAATTCATTTGCCGGGAAACATTCAGGGCAATAATGAATACAATAGTGGCAAGGGCAAACTGCGTGGTGAGCAGGCTTTTTCGCAGGAAGCTGCCCTGTTGCGCCGAACCCATTTTCCCTTTTACCGCATTTGTCATATTAAACCGGCTAAGGACAAAAGCCGGGTACAGGCCGGCTACCAGGGCAACGGCAAGCACCAGCAGGGCAGCATATAAATAATAAGCGGTATCGAACTCCCACCAGTGAGGGAAAGCAGTGTGAAGCAGGCCTTCAAAAAAACCAAGCAGGCTTTCGTAAAATAAGATTGCTATTGCCGCTGCAAGCAGTGTAATGATCAGCGACTCTGTCATGAACTGTGTGATAAGCTGTTTTTTGCGGCTGCCAAAAACTTTTCTTAACCCAATCTCCTTCACCCGGTAAGTGGAAGTGCCTATATGGATATTTACATAATTGATAACCGCCATCAGCAAAATGAAAACAGCGATCAGCGACAGGGAGAGTATCATGTTTTTCACCTTCGGGTTATCCAGGTGATAATTCCGTACAGAAGCAAATACCACTTCGAGTGCGCCCTGTATATCCTGGCTGGTGTACTTCTTCAGCACGTTTTTAACCGGGGTGGCCAGGTCTTCCGGCGTTTTCCCGCTTTGCAGCTCCACTAACCCTATTTCAAATATCTGATCCCATGACTGTGCAGGATCACCTGTACCATAATAGTTATTTCCCGTTGTGGGCACAAATACGTTATAACTGTCGCCAACAAGGCTGAATACTGAATTGTAGGGTATATCTTCCAGGACTGCGGATACCGTATACACCTGTTTCTGATCGGCCAGCGTTGTATTCATCGTAATCACTTTGCCCAACGCCTCTGTAGTGCCGAACAGGCGGGTAGCCATAGAAGCTGTTATTACTGCCGAATTATTATTGATAAAAGCACGATGAGGATTCCCGTGCAGCAGCGGCAACCCGTACATGCTTACAAAAGTGGTATCACCGATAGCAATTTCTTCTTTAAAATGCCGGTTCCCGG
>DAOLFO010000352.1:0-3300 GCA_035326305.1 Chitinophagaceae bacterium | reverse complement strand
GGTTGGCATAGGCCTTTTCCCGCCCTTCGAATTCAAAAAATTCTTTGGATCGTGCTGTTTTAAGGATAGTGCCGCCCCGCTGAATGATGTTGGCGACAGAGCGTGATTCCATTCTGAAAATATCATCTTCCACCATGCCCTGGTATCCCCGCATGATGCCAAAGACTTCGAGCTGGTGATAAAGGCCCGTTCGTACCACGGCCCGTATGGCCGCATTCATGCCCGGTGAGTCGCCGCCTGATGTAAGTACTCCAATCTTCGTTACTTTCTTTTCCATTGAATATTGCTAATGTTCTGTTTTTAAGTATGATTCATTTTTTTTAGGCAGCAAACGTAAGAAAAGCTTAGTCAAAGCGCTCCAAAAATAAGGTTTTTGTGCGCATTGTGTGTGAGGATAACACATTGACAATACGGCGCTACGAATACCTGTTAGTTTAAACATTGATCCGGCAAAGCCGTCCACCCGGCCGGCATGGGATAAGCGGTGGAAAAGCAGAGCCCGTTTTCCGTTACCTTTAGCCGGTTAAACTGCCTTGTATGAAAAAAATATTTTGCTTTTTGCTTATGACCAGCTCACTTGCTGCCGCTGCCCAGATTAAATATCCTGAAACAAAAAAAGTGGATACCGTAGATAATTATCATGGTACGGCCGTAGCCGATCCGTATCGCTGGCTCGAAGATGATAACAGCGAAGAGACGAAGGCCTGGGTAAAAGCCCAGAACGAGGTAACGGAAAACTATCTTGCCGGCATACCCTACCGCAAGGAAGTAAAGATGCGACTGGAAGAGCTGTGGAATTATCCAAAATATTCTTCCCCTTTTAAAGAAGGCGATTATTATTATTTCTTTAAAAACGATGGCCTGCAAAACCAGTCTGTTGCCTACCGGCAGAAAGGGCTGAAGGGAAAGCCGGAAGTGTTTTTTGATCCGAATAAATTATCGGAAGATGGCACCGTGGCGCTGGCCGCATGGAGTTTCTCTAAAAACAGCAAATACCTGGCATACTCCGTATCACAATCGGGCAGCGACTGGCAAACCGGCTACCTGATGGATGTGGCAACTAAAAAGAAACTGGGCGATGAGCTGAGCTGGCTGAAGTTTACCGGCTTTAGCTGGAAAGGAGATGAAGGGTTTTATTATACCCGCTACCCGGAGCCAAAGGAAGGCGATCAGCTAAAGGGTAAAAACGAATCCCCGGCTATTTATTATCATAAGCTGGGTACACCACAGTCGGCTGATGTGCTGGTGTATGAAGACAAAGCGCATCCGCAGCGTTTTGCCGGAGTAGGGCTGACGGAAGATGAACGCTTCCTTATCCTTTATACCTCAGAAGGTACCAGCGGGGGCGAACTGCTGTATAAAGATCTGCAGGATCCTGCCCAGGAAGAATTCAGATTATTGATACCGGGTTTTGCTACAGAGCCATCCATAGTGGATAATGCGGGAGACAAGCTGTTGCTGCTTACCAATGATGGCGCACCCACTTATCACCTGGTGCTGGTAGATCCCAAAAACCCGGCAAAGGAAAACTGGAAAGAAATAATACCGGCAAAAGCGGAAGTGCTGCAATCCGTATCCACCGGGGGCGGTTACCTGTTTGCTTCTTATCTCAAAGATGCTTCTACCAAAGTATACCAGTACACCACGGATGGAAAGTTGGTACGGGAAATCGAATTGCCGGGCATCGGCTCTGCCGGTGGATTTGGTGGTAAAAAGAAGGACAAAGATTTCTTTTATGTGTTCACTTCGTTTAATTATCCGCCTACTATTTTTCACTATGATATCGCATCCGGCAAGTCAAGCCTGTTCCGCAAAACAGAAGTGAAGTTTAACCCGGAAGAGTTTGAAACAAAACAAGTGTTTTTTTATAGCAAAGACAGTACAAAAGTGCCTGTGTTCCTGACCTACCGCAAAGGGCTGAAGCTGGATGGCAACAACCCTGTAATGCTGTATGGCTATGGCGGCTTTAATGTGCCGATGACGCCGGGCTTCAGCGTTTCCAATGCCTTCTTCATGGAGCAGGGAGGTATTTATGCGCAGGTGACGCTGCGTGGCGGCAGTGAGTATGGTGAGGACTGGCACAAGGCCGGCATGCTGGATAAGAAACAAAATGTTTTTGATGATTTTATCGGTGCGGCGGAATACCTGGTAAAAGAAAATTATACCAGCTCCGGTAAAATAGCCGTGAAGGGAGGAAGCAATGGCGGCCTGCTGGTAGGAGCGGTGATGACCCAGCGGCCCGACCTGTTTAAAGTAGCTATACCGCAGGTGGGTGTAATGGATATGCTGCGCTATCATAAGTTTACCATCGGCTATGCCTGGGCTACGGAGTACGGCAGCAGCGAAAAGAAAGAACAGTTTGATTATCTCTATAAATATTCTCCGCTGCACAACCTGAAAGACAGCACCCATTACCCCGCCACCATTGTTACCACAGGCGATCATGATGACAGGGTGGTGCCGGCGCACTCTTTCAAATTTGCAGCCAGGCTGCAGGCGGCACACAAAGGCAGTAACCCCGTGCTGATCCGTATAGAAACAAAAGCAGGGCACGGTGCCGGCAAGCCTACCAGCAAAATAATAGAGGAGGCAGCCGACCTGTGGAGTTTTTCCATGTATAATATGGGAGTACCTTTTAAAGATGTAAAAACAGGTAAAGTCATTCCGGCAGGAGAGAAAAAGGCGTTTTAAAAAAACGCTGATTAAAAATGTATGCGTGTACTGATTACCGGCGCCAACGGATTTCTTGGCTATTACCTGGTTCAGCTATTACTGCAACAGGGATATGAAGTAGTGGCAACCGGCAGGGGATCCTGCCGCCTGCCATTTACGGCCCGTGCCGCCTTCACATGGGCGGAGATGGATATTACAGATCCCTTCGCAGTGCATGACGTATTTGCACAGCATCGCCCTGATGCAGTGGTACATGCGGCGGCCATGAGCAAGCCGGATGAATGTGAGCTGAATCAGTGGCAGGCTTATCTTATAAATACAGAAGGCTCACTGCATGTGCTGATGAATGCAGCGGAGCAACGCTGCCATTTTATTTATGTCTCTACTGATTTTGTTTTTGACGGGGAGCGGGGCATGTACCGGGAAGAGGATGTACGCAGCCCGGTCAACTACTACGGCCGTACAAAAATGGAAGCGGAAGGTGCTGTAATGGAATATGCACATGACTGGTGTATAGTGCGCACGGTGCTGGTATATGGCAAACCGGTGCTGGCCAGGGAAAATATCCTCAGCATTACCCAAAAAAAATTAATGCAGGGAGAAATATGGCAGGTAGTGGACGACCAG
>DAOLFO010000351.1:0-3323 GCA_035326305.1 Chitinophagaceae bacterium | reverse complement strand
TGGTACTGCATTTCCCGGGCCCAGCTTTCCAGTTCCTGCAGCACCTGCTGCGCAATGCCCCGGCCCCTGAAGGCAGGCAGCGTATACATTCTTTTTACCTCCATAGCTCCCGGTTCAAATTCTTTCAGGGCACCGCATGCGACAGCTCTGCCGGTGGCATCGCAGGCCACTATCACCTGCCGGATATACCGGGTTTTGTTGTATTGGGAATAGAAGCCGTGATCGGCGCCGTCCCGGTGTGCCAGGTCTGCATCCAGCAGTTGTACCAGTTGCAGAAAGTCTTCATCTTCAGCCGTTGTCCTGCGTAATGTTATTGTTGCCATGAAATAAGCGGGGGTTAATAAAAGCGCCGGAATAGCATAAAGTTAACAGAAGTTTTAAGGCGGGCAAGCCCCGCCGTTAACGGAGAAACATTCCCTTTCAAACCGCCTAAAAGGCTTACCTTTGCACGTCCTGAAAAAGAGGCATCAGCACATGAAGCATATCCGCAATTTCTGTATCATCGCTCATATTGACCACGGCAAAAGTACCCTGGCTGACCGGCTGCTGCAGGCCACCAATACCATCAGCGACCGGGAAATGATGGACCAGGTGCTGGATGATATGGACCTGGAAAGGGAAAAAGGCATTACCATTAAGAGCCATGCCATTCAGATCAACTACAAGCATACCGACGGGCAGGAGTATATCCTGAACCTGATAGACACACCCGGTCACGTGGATTTTAGCTATGAGGTAAGCAGGGCACTGGCTGCCTGCGAAGGGGCGCTGCTGCTGGTGGATGCCACACAGGGTATACAGGCACAGACTATCAGCAATCTTTATCTTGCTATTGATAATGACCTGGAGATTATCCCCGTCATCAACAAGATTGATATGGATGGCGCTATGATAGAAGAGGTAAAAGACCAGATCATTGACCTTATCGGCTGCAAGCCGGAAGATATACTGCTGGCAAGCGGGAGAACAGGGTTGGGGGTAGATGGTATTTTGCAGGCTATTGTAGAAAAAATACCGGCGCCTGAGGGAGACGAAAAGGCGCCGCTGCAGGCGCTTATCTTCGACAGTGTATTTAACAGCTTCAGGGGCATTATCGTTTATTACCGTATCCTCAACGGGGCGATACGGAAAGGGGACAAGGTAAAATTTGTATCCACCGGGCAGGAATATGAAGCGGATGAAATTGGTATCCTGAAGCTGAAGATGACAGAAAAGAAGGAAGTAAAGGCAGGCGATGTGGGCTATATCATTACCGGTATCAAAAATGCGAAAGAGGTGAAAGTGGGTGATACCATTACCCTTGCCAGCAATCCCACCCCTCAGCAGATAAAAGGATTTGAAGAAGTAAAGCCTATGGTATTTGCCGGCATTTACCCGGTGAATACAGATGAGTTTGAAGAGCTGCGTGACTGTATGGATAAGCTGCAGCTCAATGATGCCTCGCTCACTTATGAACTGGAAACATCACAGGCGCTGGGATTTGGTTTCCGTTGTGGCTTCCTCGGTATGCTGCACATGGAGATCATCCAGGAGCGGCTGGAGCGGGAGTTTGACCAAACCGTTATCACTACAGTCCCCAACGTGAGCTTTATAGCATATACCACAAAGGGGGAAACGATTATTGTTAACAATCCCACAGAGTTTCCTGATCCCGTAAAAACGGATCGCATCGAAGAACCGTTTATCAAAGCGCAGATCATCACCAAGCCTGATTACATAGGCAATATCATGACGCTTTGCCTGGGCAAACGCGGTATACTGGTAAATCAGAGCTACCTGACCACCAGCCGGGTGGAGCTGATTTTTGAAATGCCGCTTACTGAGATTGTATTTGATTTTTATGATAAATTAAAATCACAAACACGGGGTTACGCCTCTTTTGATTATCATCCCATCGGCTACCGTGACAGTGATATCGTGAAAATGGACATCCTGCTGAATGGTGATAAGGTGGATGCCTTATCTGCGCTCATTCACCGCAGCCGGGCGCAGGATTTTGGACGCAAGCTGTGCGAAAAGCTGAAAGAGCTGCTGCCGCGCCAGCAATTTCAGATTGCCATACAGGCTGCCATTGGCGCTAAAGTGGTGGCCCGTGAAAATATTTCGGCCATGCGAAAAGATGTTACTGCCAAATGTTATGGTGGTGATATCAGCCGTAAGCGCAAGTTGCTGGAGAAGCAGAAAGAAGGTAAAAAGCGCATGCGCCAGATAGGAAACGTGGAAGTGCCGCAGGAAGCATTCCTGGCGGTACTTAAGCTGGATGACTAAAACAGGTTCCGGGTGCCCTGCAATCACAATACCATACGACAAAAACTGGCCAGGCTGGCGGCATGGGTGCTGCTGCTTTGTTTTGCCAATACCATACTTGATCCCGGTGGTATGTCAAAAGACAGCTACTATGGCGAAGACCTGGCTGTGAATGATATGGAAAGCATTTATGAATGGGTACTGGAAGACCTGCTTGACCGGGAAAACGCCATTCCTGAATCGGATGAGCAGGATATTGAAAAAAAATCGCCTTGCTTTACTGATTGGGTATCGGTACAGCCGGAAGATCCTGTCATGCCTGTATTTTCATCTGCACATCCCTTTTGTGCCGCACCTGCTTCACTGCCATTACCCCCTGCCTGCTGTGTATCGCCACCTCCTGAGCAACAGGGCTGCGCTGCCTAATACTTTTTTTTATTGATAAAAAATAATGCTGCATCCGGCAGGTAATGCTCCGGCTTATCGCTGTATGCTGTGTTTATCTGCCGGGTATTTGTCCCCGGCACTGTACGCAGTTATATCTGCTCCATAAATAAAATACAATTCATGAAGAGAAATATAATTATCCTTATCATATTGCTGCTGTGCCATTCAGCTTATACACAACAGAAAAAAACAGATAGCGTCCGTTTGCAGCATTCGGCTACGGACAGTCTTTATATCGCTGCCGTTGAGCAGCAGGGAAGGCCGAAAGTATTACATGCAGAGCCACTATATATTGACCTGATCCGCGACCTGGGCGCCCGGAAAGGAGAGAAAGAATGGAACGTGGGCATGGGGATGGTAGATAACCTGGGCTACGATGAAATTGAAATGCTGATCGAATATGAATTTGCCCCCGCGGACAGGCTGGGCCTGGAAATTGAACTGCCTTTTACTCTTTATAGCCCCCAAAAAGGAAACAGCCAAAGCAGCCTTCCATCTGATGCACTTAATAGCCTGAAGCTGGCAGGCCAGTGGACGTTTTTAGTTTCCGGCAAAGCAAATACCTCGATGGCGCTGGGATATATCCATGAGTTTACGATGGGCCCCTTCCGGAGTTTCGGAAAGCCGCT
>DAOLFO010000350.1:0-3336 GCA_035326305.1 Chitinophagaceae bacterium | reverse complement strand
ATGGAAAGAAACAGACTTTAACTGGTACTGCAACGGCAAAAATGTACTTTACTGGCACTGGAGCCCCAACTATGGCTGGGATATGAATTTTCCGGTAAGGGGCTATAATGAATGCCTGATCATGTATGTGCTGGCTGCTTCATCCCCCACGCATGGCGTACCGGCTGAAGTATACCATGAGGGCTGGGCAGAGAATGGAAAGATTAAACAATTTCCGGCCAGTTATGATGGCATCACGCTTGATATGAACCACCAGGGAGAAGCCGGGCAAAGCGGCCCGCTGTTCTGGGCGCACTATTCTTATTTAGGATTGGATCCCCGCGGGCTGAAAGATAAATATGCCGACTACTGGAAGCACAATACCGGCCATGCCATGATCCATTACCGCTGGGCCGTCAACAATCCGAACGGGTACAAAGGATACGGAGCGGACAACTGGGGCTTTACTTCCAGCTACTCCATGCGGGGTTATGCCGGGCACACCGCTTCTGTAAAAAGGGACCTTGGTGTGATATCCCCCACCGCGGCACTTTCTTCCTTTCCGTATACACCGGAGCAGTCTATGGCAGCTATGAAGAACTGGTACCACAATAAAAAGGACAAACTCTGGGGGCCTTACGGATTTTATGATGCCTTCAGCGAACATCATAACTGGTATACACCGCGATATCTGGCTATTGATCAGGGGCCTATAGTGGTAATGATGGAGAACTACCGCAGCGGCCTGCTCTGGAGTTTATTTATGAGCTGCCCGGAAATACAGGGAGGACTGAAGAAGCTGGGCTTTGAAAGCCCCTGGCTGAAGTAGAAACCATACAGCATATCGTAAATAGTGAGCTCATCCGGGAATAAGCGGAGTAAGAAAATTTTTCATCGGCGCAATTCCTTAACTTACCCTTACTGGTAAAACAACTATTTCATGAAAAAAAATTTCTTCCCGCTCTGTATATCCGGGTTAACGCTGATATTAATCAGCACATCCTGCTCCCGCAGCCTGCACCAGGCACGCATTGTATTATTGCCCGATACACAGACCTATGCGGAGAAGTATCCCGAAGTGCTTGACTCGCAGGTGAGCTGGATAGCCCGGCAGGCAGGGAAGATTGATCTGGTACTGCAGCAGGGCGACCTGACACAGAACAATAACGACAAAGAATGGCAGGTAATAAAAGAAGCTTTCAGCACACTGGATCACAAAGTACCCTATGTGCTGGCAGCAGGCAACCACGATATGGGCAGCGCCGATGGTAAGTTTGCTGATATAAGAAATACTGCGCATTACAACCGCTATTTTCCTTACAGCCACGTAGCGGCCCTTCCCGGCTTTGGCGGGGTGGCAGAGCCGGAAAAAGTGGAAAACGCTTATTACACTTTTAAAACAGGAAAGAAAAAATGGCTGGTCATTACGCTGGAGTTTGGGCCAAGAAATAAAATACTTGACTGGGCCAATGAAGTAGTCGGGCGCCATCCGCAGCATGTAGTGATCATCAATACTCACAGCTATATGTACTCTGACAGTACGCGGCAGGGGCCTGGTGACAACTGGCGGCCGCAGGCCTATGGTGTGGGAAAAGATACGGGTATGGCAGCCGTAAACGATGGTGAGCAGATTTGGGAAAAGCTGGTAAAAAAACATCCAAACATCCGCTTTGTTTTTTCCGGCCACATTCTGAATGCAGGCGTAGGCACCCTGGTCAGTATCAATGAGGCAGGCTACCCGGTATATCAAATGCTGGCCAACTACCAGGAAGGGGTAAAAGGCAGCATCAAAGGCGGGAATGGATGGCTGCGCATACTGGATATGGATTTTAAAAAGAAAACATTGCAGGTCACTACCTATTCACCCTATATACAACAATATAAAGAAGAGCCGGCGCACCGGTTTGTGATCCGGAATATTTTGTATGAGGCAGGTGGCCAATAGCCGTGCCGCTGTCTTAACTTTATAACTGTACAAAATACAGCCTGTCTTACTATGAGCCTTTCTTCATCATTATCCTGGCAACATACAGGTTTATCCCTGCTCCGGATCATCACCGGCCTGCTGCTGATCTACCACGGATGGGAAATATTCAGCGCAGCAAAGATGAAAGAATATGCACAATGGGAAGCGCTGGGGAGGTTTTTGCCTGCTTCCGCCATGGCGTATGCCGGTAAGGCGGCGGAGCTGCTGGCAGGCGTTTTGCTGGCTATCGGGTTATTTACCCGTGCTGCTGCATTGCTGGGTGCAGGCACACTGCTGTATATCTGCTTTTTTATCGGGCAGGGGAGGTTTTGGTATGAGGATCAGCATCCTTTTGTTTTCGCCCTGCTCTGCCTCGTATTTTTTTTCACCGGCAGCAGTAGTTGGAGCATAGACGGGTTAAGGCAAAGAAAAAATAAGTGACATGAAGCGTATCATTCTTTTTTTACTGGTATGTATCATCAGCGGAAACCATCTTTTGGCGCAGCAAAAAACCTATTGCAATCCTATCAATATTGATTACGGTTATACGCCTATCCCCAATTTCAGTGAATGGGGGCGGCACCGGGCCACTGCTGACCCGGTGATTGTTAATTATAAAGGCGACTACTATCTCTTCAGCACTAATCAGTGGGGCTACTGGTGGAGTGAGGATATGCTGAACTGGAATTTTATCTCCAAAAAATTCCTGCGCCCGTGGAATGGCGGTGTGTATGATGAGCTCTGTGCGCCGGCTGTTGGCATTATCGGCGATACCATGCTGGTATTTGGCAGCACTTACACCAGCACCTTTACCATCTGGATGAGCACCAATCCCAAAGCAAATGAATGGAAGCCGCTGGTGGATTCTTTTGCATTGGGCGGATGGGATCCTTCTTTCTTTACCGATGATGATGGCCGTTTTTATATGTACAATGGCAGCAGCAATAAATTTCCCATGTATGGCATTGAGCTCAACAGGGCCAGCATGCAGCCTTACGGTACCCGAAAAGAAATGTACCTGCTTGAGCCCTGGCGCTACGGCTGGCAGCGGTTTGGAGAGCATATGGATAATACTTTTCTCGATCCGTTTATTGAAGGGTCGCACATGACGAAATATAACGGCAAATATTATCTGCAATACGGTGCACCGGGCACTGAGTTCAGCGGCTATGCAGATGGGTTATTAGTGGGCGATCATCCCCTCGGCCCGTTTACTGCCCAGTCTGATCCGCTGAGCATGAAGCTGGGCGGGTTTGTAAGAGGCGCAGGGCATGGCGCTACCTTCCAGGACAACTATAAAAACTTCTGGCACGTAAGCACGACAATCGTGTGTGTAAAGAATACGTTTGAAAGAAGGCTGGGCATCTGGCCCGCCGGCTTTGATGCAGATG
>DAOLFO010000031.1:0-17667 GCA_035326305.1 Chitinophagaceae bacterium | reverse complement strand
TAAGGAAATAATTCTCTATGATACATATGCTGAAATACGCCTGATCAGTTCTATGCAGGCCCGCCCGTTGTGATAGGGGCATTTCCAAAAACCCGCTTTATCCTGCTTCTGCATGGGCGCTCCTTTGGCATCTATGCCCCAATACCATTCCCCTGTGCCGGGCACTTTCAGCTTTGATTGTACAAACTGCCAGCTCTGCCATGACTGCTGTAAAAATTTATCTTCACCGCTTTCCTGCCAGGCATTGAAAAAGCCCACCATTGCTTCTGCCTGCGGCCACCAGTGCTTTTCTTTTATCCAGCGTTGCTGCTGCGGATCATATTCGTACCAGAGCCCGCCATCCTTATCTGTTGCGGGCAATACTTTTGCCGCCATCTTTACCGCATAGCTATTGTAGATGGACTGCCATTCTTTTTTTTGCAGTGCACCTGCACACTCCTGCAGCAGCCAGGCCGCTTCGATATCGTGGCCAAATGAAATAACAGATGGTTCCGGCTCCCAGTGCATTGAAAAGAACAGCCGCTGCTGCAAATTTTCCTTATCTATTATTTGTATATAAAATAAGCCTGCCAATTCCTCCAGCCGCATCTCCAGCAGCGGATCTTTCCACGCTGTATATAAGCTGGCAAAGGCTTCCGCCACATGCAGGTGCGTGTTCATCGTCTTACTTACATTCAGCTCCTTTTCGCTGAGCCGCACATCAGCCACATTGCCCCATGTACGGGAAAGCGCTTCTATATACCCGCCATATTCAGCATCATGCGCATATTTTTCCAGCAGGTAAAAAAGATCAATGGCTTTATTTAATGCTTCCTGCTTCCGGGTCAACTTATAGTATTCCACCAGCCCGTATATGGCAAAAGCCTGCCCGTATACCTGCTTTTTATCAACGGCTATTGTCCCATCCGCGTTTACAGACCAGTACATGCCGCCGTATTCCGCATCTTCAAACCTGCTGATCAAATATTCATATACCCTGTCCGCCTCCTGCTTCCATAGCTTATCACCGGTTAACAAACCGGCAGCAGAAAAAGTCCATAAGACCCGGCTATGCAATACCAAACCTTTCGGGGCTGTCACATCAGGTATATTATCATTATCCACTTTTCCAAAACAGCCTCCCTGCTTTTCATCCCGGGCATAGCGCAGCCACCATGCCAGTATGCTGCGGAGTTCCTCCTGCATATTTTCCCTGTACAGTTGAAGCAACTGGCGCTGCTCTCCCGAAAGCGTTACAGTTTTTTGCTCACTCATTCTGTAATATTGGTAGCTGCCCTGCCATTCCATTGTATATTGGCATCAGCACTTTCTCCTGCCTGCTTATTTTTTTCTATCAAATCATAGATACGCTGCACAGCATGAGCGGATGTAAGCCCGTCAGGGGGAGTGTTCATCACATAGTCCAGCAGTATATCTATGGTAGTAGTTGCCACATGCATCCTGGTATCGGACGAGGCATAATAAATAAATACCTTCCCCTCTTCATTCATTATCCACCCGTTGCTGAATACCACATTGGACACATCTCCCACTCTTTCTTCTCCCTCCGGCGCCAGGAAGTAGCCGGCGGGCTTGTATATCACTTTTGTCAAATCATGCAAATCGGTCATGAACATATATAATACATACCGCAGGCCGGCAGCAGTATTGCGCACGCCATGCGCCAGGTGCAGCCATCCATATTTTGTTTTCAGCGGAGCCGGGCCTGAACCATTTTTTAATTCATATACCGTATGGTACATTTTTTTATCTAACAGTATTTCTTCCGTGATCACGGCTTTAGTGATATCGGTCGCCAGCCCAAAACCAATGCCACCACCTTTCCCGGCATCAATAAAGCCATCCTGCGGGCGGGTGTAAAAAGCATATTGACCATTTACAAATTCCGGGTGCAGTACCACATTCCGCTGCTGCGGTGAGGGTGTTATCAAATCTTCCAGCCGCTCCCAGTTGACAAGGTCTTTGGTACGGGCAATGCCGCACTGCGCTATGGCAGATGACTGATCTGTTTCCGGCACACCGGGCGCCCTGCGCTCTGTGCAAAAGAGGCCGTATATCCAGCCATCTTCATGCTCCACCAGCCTGATGT
This sequence comes from Chitinophagaceae bacterium, assembly GCA_035326305.1. Taxonomy (GTDB): domain Bacteria; phylum Bacteroidota; class Bacteroidia; order Chitinophagales; family Chitinophagaceae; genus DAOLFO01. The sequence goes on along the minus strand of DAOLFO010000031.1, from coordinate 15,578 downwards.
CGTAAATATTGGTATCCGGAATTTTTGTTTCCGGCATTTTCACCGGGTAATCCCAAAACCTGAAATTATCCACGCCATTGGGGCTTTCCGCCATAGCAAAAAATGATTTCCTGTCGGCCCCTTCCACCCTTGCCGCCAGCACATATTTTCCCCGCCAGCGTATAGCGCCTGCATTGAGCACGGCATTAATACCAAAGCGCTGCAAAAGATGCGGATTAGTAGTTTCATCCAGGTCAAACTGCCAGTGCAGGGGCGTATGCGCCGCCGTAAGCACCGGGTAGCGGTAGCGGTGATAAATACCATTTTCCGAAGGCAGCTCTTCATTTCTTTTACCCAGCAGTTGCTCCTGCTTCTCCCGCATGGCCGCCAGCCGCTGGCGAAATTCCGTATTCATAACGATGATAGGTTTACTATTAATTTTCCAGTTTATTCCACCAGGTACGTTTCAATATCAGTACAATCACAGCCAGTATCAGCACGGTGATGAGCAGTGGCAGCTCCATCCACAGCACGATATACATGGGTAATAAAGTGAGGCAGCACTGTGCAATGATGCCCAGCACTACATTGAACATATCCAGCTTAAATCTTTTGTTGGGCTGAAATGACGGGTCTTCCAATATCACTTTTTCATGTACCGGCTTCCAGAAGCCCCAGGGCCGTACGGTTTTATAAAATGACTTTAATGTTTCTTCTTCTGTAGGGGGAGCGGTATAGGTGCCGATGAGGCATCCGGCAACGGAAATTAAAAACAGCAGCGGCCATATGTACAGGAATAAGCCATCGTATATTTTCAGGAAAACCAATGCTCCCGCAATACCACTTGCCATACCCCAGAAAAATCCGTTGGCATTGAAGCGCCACCAGTACCATTTAAAAAGATTGGCTGCTATGTAGCCGCCATACAGGCCGCCCACTATCCATTGCAGCACACTGTTTACATCTTTTGCAAAGAAACCAAGTATGATGCCGATAGCAACCACTATCACACCTACCAGGTAGTTGGTTCGAATAATATTCCTGTTGCTGGCCTTCGGATTAATATACCGGAGATAAACATCGTTGACGATATAGGCCTGTGCCGCATTCAGCGTACCGGAAAAGGTACCCATAAAAGCGCCCAGCAAACCTGTAAGCACCAGGCCCATAATACCAACCGGCAGAAAATTATGTACTGTGGCCGGCAATATTTTTTCAAAATCCGTACCCTGCGGTGTGGTAAGGTCCATCTGCTGGTAATAAAGCAGGGCCAGCACGGTAAGCCCGATGATCATTGAGTAGCGCACCGGCAGCAGCATGATGGATACAAAGCCGGTCATCTTACTGGCTTCTTTGGGAGAGCGGGTAGAAAGTATTTTCTGCATATCATAGTTAGGCGCCGGGCCCGCCAGGCTGGCAAATATCCCTTTGAAGAGCATCATCATAAAGAAGATGCCAAACAGGCCAAAGCCATCATCAGCTATCTTCTGGTTGGCCTCCGGCGCTATATGGCTCCAGTCAAGCCCGAGCTCCCAGCCAAAGAAAGGATTCAGCCAGCCATCCGGGATATTCAGTTGTGCCTCGTCGCGGTGCAGGTGGATCATGGCGATAACCGCAATGGAAACGCAGGCCACGATCATGATCATGTATTTGATAAAATCGCCCAGCACAATGCTGTGCATGCCGCCAATGATGGAGTAGAACATGGCAAAGAGCGTGAAAACAATTCCCCAGAAATGAGGCACATACTCTGCCGATACCCGGAAAGGCACATAGGGCTGCACCATATCCCAGGGTATGAATATCTCTACAAATTTTCCAAGCCCGATAAATCCATACGCCAGGAAACCGAAGCAGCCAATCAGGGCAAAGATGACAACAACATGATGCGATCCTTTCACGCCTTTGCCCGTTAATCCAAATCTTGTTTTCAGCCATTCCGCTCCAGTATTTGCATTGGAGCGCCGCAGCCATTTGGAAAGAAACATCATCATAAACACCTGGTTGAATACCGGCCAGAGCCATGGTATCCAGATGCTTTTCATACCATATACAAAACAGAGCGCCACCATCCACATGGTACCGCTGATGTCAAACATATCGCTGGCATCACTAAGGCCAAGCATATACCAGGGCAGCGACTTACCGCCCATCAGGTAACTTTCCTTATTCTGCCGGGCTTTTTTGCGCATCCAGAACCCGATGAACACCATCGTAGCCAGGTAGGCCAGCATGATCAATATGTCAATCAGTTGCAGCTTCATATCTTCTACCGGTAAATATTTTCAGCCTTAATTTTTTTCTCCAGCATCACCTGCGGCTGCCTGCAAAATTTTATAAAATCAGCAGCAGACACCTGCCCGCTATACGGAACATAATAATGCATCTTTTTATTCCAGGGCATATACCCATGATTGCGCCAGGCTAATACATAGCTGATACCGGTATGCGCTATGGCAGGCAGCAACGTTTCCGTCCACCAGCCTGCATCCGGGATAGCTTCATACCCTGTTTCTGCAAATGCTGTGAGCTTTCCCTTCTCCTCTCCTAATTTTTGCAACAGCAATAAGCGCCTTCTCACCTCCGTCCTGAAATGATCCTTATCCTTCGGGCCATGCTGGTATAAATCAAAACTGATCACATCTGCATAGTCATCGCCGGGATATCTTTCCAGGAAATTATCTGTAGTGGTAAAATCTGCCGTGTTAAAAACATACAGCAATTGATGCACTCCCTTCTCCTTCTTTAAATAATCCACCGTAAAGCGCCATAGCTTTTTAAACTCATCCGCAGTGGACACATTCCGGCACCACCAAAACCAGTTGCCGGTCAGCTCATGATAAGGCCGGAACAATACCGGTATAGGTTCACCCCTGGTTCCTTTCAAATCTTTTATAAAAGCAGCTACTTTATCCAGCCATGTTTTAAACAGCTCATGCTTATGGCCGCCGGGAATGATAGCCGCCACGCTGCCCGGAGTGGTATCCCATGCTGATTTTCCATTAACAGGATTGCGCAGGTGCCAGCTAATCGTAATAACGCCGCCACGCTGGTAGCCTTGCTTCATGTATTGCTTCATTTTTGCAAAAGGTATCCCGTCCAGGTTGCGGGATGAATCTAACTCAAGGTGACCGAGATCCCAGCCATATACTGCCGGATGCTCACCCGTTACTGACCGCACATCACTCATGCCGGTGATATTTTTCCAGCCCACGCCATAAGCCAATGCATCCTGGTGGCCGAATAAAATATGCTGCCTGCTTAAGCGCATCAAATTCTTAAACAGGTTCCGGGTTTCAGCAGTAGCATTTTTGTCTACAATATCCTGCGCACAGGTTCTCTTCCCTGCCAGCAGGAAAAATACCACTGCAAAAAAACCGGTAGCTGTTACTTTCTTCATCGCTTTTATTATGTGTAAGTTCCCTACCGGTTATACCAGAGGGAACTTTTTTATTCGGCCTGTTCTTTCAACCTGTTTTATCAAATCAATCCAACATCATCAATATAAATATTCTGCTGCAGCCCGCTAAATTCCTGGATGATAATATTCGTTAAGGTAGCCGGGTTGCCCAGGGAGGTCAGGGGTATCTGGAAATCATTCCATTCACCTCTTACCAGCGTTACTGTAAAGCCGGCTCCGAAATTGCCGCTCAATGCCAGTTTCACCCTGCGGGTGGTGCCTGCTGCATTATCAGGTGCGCTGTATACCGAAAATTTAACGGCTGTGTATCCGGACAGATCAATCGGAACAGCCTTTGTCAAGCGAACGGCTCCCCATCCGGTATAGCCCACTTTAATGGCGCTGGTTCCCCGCTTTACATTCTCCGTATTTGCAAAGTCAACCACAGCACTATAAGAAGTATTGGAAAAGCCGTCTGCAATCCCATCTCCGAAGATCAGCGTCTGGAATCCAAAAACTTTTGCAGACGTGGCCGAGCCCACGGGGGTAGTGACATGTATATATCCAAATGTTTGCCCCACTGGCACTTTCACTTTTATCTGCGACATACCACTGGATAATATCTCTGCTTCAGTATCATTAAACCGTACACTGGTAACGCCATTGAAAAAATCTCCGAGTATATTCACCTCTGTACCTTCTTCTCCGGCTACCGGATCAAAGCCGGTGACTACCGGTGGCGGTTGCAGTATCTGGAAATTATAAGTAGCGGTTCCGTATTTAGTCGTAACGGTAATGGGGTTGTTGATCGGATCGGGAAGTGTTTTAGGGATTTTTACTGTTACAGAAGTATCATTTCCATAAAACAATGAGTCGGGCGTAAGCACGCCGTTAAACTCAACCTGGTGCGTGGTAGCCAGGTGCTCTCCTTTAATAATGATCCACTGATCAAAATCTGCCGAAGCCAGCATTGAGCTGCGGTTATTCAGGTTGGTAACACCCGATATCACCGGCGGGTTTGTATCTTCCACATCATCCTTTTTACAGGAAGTAAAACCGATCAGCAGCACCGCCATCCACAGCAATGTGCCGGTCATGAAAGACATTTTTCTTTGTTGTGACATATCAGTTCGTTTTAAGCTTTTAATAGTAGTTAGTTTACCAGCCCGGGTTATTCGCAGTGATGGCCTTATTTGAATTGAGCTCACCAAGCGGAATGGGTAGCAGCAAATTGCGCTGTGCCCTCACTTTGGAAATATTATTCTGCCCGGCTGTTATCTGGTTCATCACCTGCAGGTAAATGCCCCAGCGCTGCAGATCGAAGCGGCGCACTCCTTCCTGTGCAAATTCCCTTGCCCTTTCGGCTATTATAAAATTCCGGAACTGATCCCTGGTCATGCCATCCGGCGCATCGGTGGCATGAGCTCTTTGCCTTACTTCATTCAGGTACTGGTAGGCCTGCGTAGTAGGGCCGTTACCAGCTTCATTTGCTGCCTCTGCATAGATCAGCAGCACCTCTGCATAGCGCATCAGCGGATAGTATGCATCGCTATTGGCCACGGTGCTGTCAGCCACGCTGGCATATTTAATAATATAGGCCCGGTTGTCTGTACCGCCATTGTTGTTATAGGTAAGTCCATTTACCACCTGGTACAGGGATGACTGCCAGGAAGGATAATAGTAGCGTGTGCCTGTATTCGTCTGGTAATTATGAGCTACTCCATCTAATACCCGCAGATCCTGATCCTCATAGTCCATATAGTGGTTATTGGTCATCCATACAGCTCCCCTGCCGAATGTGGAATAGGCAGAAAAATAATTGTGCAGGTTATTGATAAAAGCGCTGCCGGAAAGCGACTGCACCATCCACATATGCTCCTGCTTGTTGCGCTGCTCTTTTTGCCACAATGCTTTCCAACTGGTAAACAGGGAATATTCCCCGCTTTGAATTACCTCCAGCGCTTTGTCTCTTGCCAGTGCAAAATATTGCTGCGCATCCACGCCTTCATGCCCGGCCACCACGTTTTTTGTATGCGTGTAATAATTATTGTCCTGCCCGCCGCGTACGCTGATGTTCACTCCGCTCAGCGCACCGGATGCAATGGTCAGGTATGTTTTTGCCAGGAAAGCTTTTGCCAGTCCCTGGGTTACCCTGCCCGCTTCCCCGGCTTTGGCATGGCCCCTGGGAAACAATTTTTCTTCCGCCTGCTTAAACTCATCAATTACCGTTTGGTACGTTTCCATCACAGTGCTGCGGGGAGTATTTGATTCGGGATTTACTCCCAGTGAGCTGAGGCGCACAGGTACGCCGCCATACAACTGCACCAGTTGAAAATAAGCCCAGCCCCGCAGAAAATGTGCTTCACCCAAAATACGCTGCTGGATTTCGGGATCAATATTCTCCGTCATAGCGGAAACATTTTCAATTACTGAATTGGCTCTTGCTACCATGCTGAAGCAGCCCACCCAGGGGCCATCCCCTCCCCAATAGCCCTGCGGGTTGCCGGCGCCTGATGTTCCCAGGTACCAGTCTGCACCGGATACATGGTCATCATCCAGCACTGTCAGGTTCCAAAAGGGTTGCAGGTACATTTCCCAGGTGTAGAGTGCATTGTACACACCATTGATAGCTGTTTTTGCATCGCCTTCATTCTTATAAAAGTTTTCCGGGGCCACAAAGGAAAATGGCTTTTCTTCCAGCGCTTTTTTGCAGGAGCTGGTTAGCGCCACTACTGAAACAGCAAGGAGAAAAATTATATTTCTGTTTTTCTTTTTCATGTTGTAAGCATTTAATTTGTTCATACTGCAAACTTGTTCACGGTTTCTCTTTCCCATTTGCAATTTTAAAAAACACAACGCAGGCTCAGGTTGTATGTCCGTGAATTGGGATAACCACCCAGGTCCACACCAAACAGCGCCGGGTTATCGCCATAGCTGTTCATCTCCGGATCAAAGCCCGAATAGTTGGTAAACGTAAGCAGGTTATTTACCCCGAATGCTACCCGCATGGAGCTGATGCCGCGCAGTCGGGATACCGGGATGTTATAGCCAAGCGTTACATTTTTAACCCGTACAAAACTGCCATCTTCTATAAAGCGGCGGGAGAACAGCAGGTTGCGCCAGAACTGCCTCATCACTTTTGGCCCGGTGGCGGTGCTGTTGTCTTTGCCTTCCTGCCAGGCATTTTCATACATTTCATAAGTGATGTTTTTGAAGGAGCCCAGGTTACCGTTAAAACGGGTATTCATGTTAATGATATCATTACCCTGCACTGCATTGACAAATATGCTCAGGTCAAAACGGTCGTATTTAAAGTTATTGGTAAAACCAAAAGTGTAGTCAGGGTTTACATCCCCGATAATCACCCTGTCAGTAGCAGAAATAGAAGTGGGATCATTATCAAAATTGCGGTATTTGATCTCCCCAATGGTGCGGCGGATGATAGCGTCTGCCTGGTTGGTATACACCAGGTCATTTCTTACCTCTGCTTCGTTATCATAGTACCCGTCTTCCACATAGCCAAACAAAGCGCCGATAGGATAGCCTGCCATCTGGATAAAGGGGGCATCGCCGGTAGAAATGTTTCCGGCAAACTGTGCTTCCACATCATCACCCAGGCTAAGGATCTTATTACGGTTGAAGGCGATATTAAAATTAGCCGACCATTCAAAGCGCTTGTTCTTCATTACATCTCCTGTCAGCACCACTTCCACTCCCCTGTTCCTCACCGATCCGGAATTGCGGAGCTGGCGCTCAAAACCTGTAGAAGACGGCGTGGTGATATACTGCAGGAGGTCTTTGGTTGTTTTTTGGTATACATCCACGTGCATATTCAGCCTGCCGGAAAAAAGACCAACATCCAGACCGGCATTATAGGCATGCACGGTTTCCCATTTCAGCCCGTCATTGGCCGCACCGGAATATACATCATCGGCCACACCCGTTTGCAATGAGCCATCAAAGGGATAATTGTAAATAGTATACTTTGGCAATGAGCCATAAGAAGGAATGCCCTGGTTGCCGGTGGCGCCGTAGCCAAACCGCAGCTTCAGATCGCTGAATACCGGCAGGCCTGCCATAAAATCTTCTTTAATGATGCGCCAGGCAGCACCAAATGAAGGGAAGGTGCCCCACTTATTATTTTTTCCAAACTTGCTTGATCCATCCCTGCGCACGGAAGCCGTCAGCATATACTTATCATCAAATGAATAAGTCACCCTGCCTAAAAAAGAAATAAGCGTGGACTGGTAGCGGTTATTGATGATGGGCAATATCATTTCCCCGGCTGCCAGGTTCTCATTTTTCAAAATGTCGTTGGGAAATGTTTTAGCCTCCGCCCTTTTTGTTTGCCCGTCTGTACGCTCATAAGTGCCTGCCGCCACAGCATTAATGCTGTGCTTGTTAATAACAGTGTTATATGTAAGCATACTTTCCGAGAGCAGGCTGTTCCAGAGATTATCTGATTTCAGGCCCCAGCCTCTTACACTAAACCCTTCATACACGGTGCGGGGATAATACTGGTCTCTTAAACCAGAGCCATAATTGAAGCCGACATTCTGACGAAACTTTAACCCCCTGGCCAGCGTAGCTTCCAGGTAATTGGAGGAGAAAATATTAATGCTGCTTACCCTGTTCAGCACATCATTGGCATAGATCACCGGGTTGGTGATAAAATAGCCCTGTCCTGTTTCATCATAATCTTCCACCGTGGAAATACTGGTGGGATAGGTGGTGGCAGAGCGTATCACACCCGCGCTGGCCGCATCTGATTTATCAGTGCCGGTTTTTACACCATTAGTAATGCTCTTTGATACAGAAGTGCTGGTACCTATTCTGAATATCTTACCCAGGTTTCGGTTCAGGTTGAGGCTTACGCCAAACTTTCTGTAAGCAGAGTTGGACACCGTACCTTCCTGATCCATGTAGCTGAAAGAGATACGGTGATTGCCCTGGTCATTGCCGCCTGATATGCTGGCGGAGTAGTTTTGATATATTCCCCTGCGGAAAATAGCATCCTGCCAGTTTACCTGCCGGTCACGGTACTGCTCCGGGTTTTGAAAAGGAAGCGTATAAGCAGTGCCCTCATACTTATTTGAATTCTCATAAGCGAGGTTCTGGTATAATACATAATCGTAGGCCGAAAGCATATCGAGTGTGCGGGATACTTCAGCGGCGCCAATGTTAGCATTAATTTCCACCCTGTCTCTGCCGGCCCGGCCCTTGCGGGTAGTGATCAGTACCACACCATTAGCACCCCTGGAGCCGTAAATGGCCGTAGCGGAAGCATCTTTCAGGATGTCGATAGATTCAATATCATTCGGATCAATAAAGCCTAATGCATTTAATGTTTGCTTCTCATCATCACCTGCCGACTGGGGTGTGGCACCCGTGCTTGTATTGTTATAAGGCACCCCGTCCACTACATACAGCGGCTCTGTACCACCCAGCACAGAATTTGATCCCCTGATGCGCAGGCTGATGCCCGCTCCCGGAGCGCCATCATTCTGTGTTACGTTTACACCTGCCAGCTTACCCTGCATGGCCTGCAGTATATTGGTAGGCGCATCTTTTACCAGGTCTTCCCGGCCTATGCGCTGTACTGCACCTGTGAGGTCAGACTTACGGGCAGAGCCATAGCCTATCAGCACCACATCAGATAAGGTGGTGGCAACAGGAGAAAGCATTACCTCCACGCTATTTTCTTTTCCTACCTGTACCTCTGCCGTTTCCATACCCACAAAGGATACCTGTAATGCCCGGCGGCCTTCCGGCAGTTCAATAGTAAAGCGGCCATTGTCATCCGTAACAACTTTAGCCGTACCGCCTTTTACCGCTACCGTAGCGCGGGGCAATACCTGGCCATTCTCATTTTTGACAATCCCGGAAATTTTGCGGCTCTGCGCAAAAGCTGTCACCTGCAGGAAAAGTGACAGGAAGAGGAAAATAAAAAATCCCTTTGTCATATAGCAGCAATTTATTTGCTGCCAAAAGTAACGGTAGCTTTAAACATTTCTATAATACTTTTATATCTAATAATTATACTTTTTAAGTATTAGCTGGCAGTTATAGCGGAATTTGATATTTTTATATCCGTCAAAAGCCAGTACTGGTAAATAATACAAGGCATTTAGCTGGTGTAATTATTTACCCTGCCATATGAATCAAAGTGATACTTTTTTATCATTATGATACAAAATATTTTAAAGGAAATCACCCCGCTTACCACCAGCGATTGCTTTACCATCTTCGGGCGCACCAAGTCGGAGTTTGATTTTCCGCTTCATTATCACGAGGAGTTTGAGCTCAATTTTATCCGCAATGCCAAAGGGGCCAGGCGGGTGGTGGGCGACCATATAGAGGAAATAGGCGATAAGGAACTGGTGCTGGTAGGCCCCAACCTGCCCCATGTATGGCAAACCCATAAATGCAAGAGCAGGGAAATTGAGGAAATCACCATCCAGTTTCACAAAGACCTGTTTGACGAAAAGATGCTGCGCCGCAACCAGCTTCATTTTATCCGGGATATGTTTGATAAATCAAAACGCGGCATCCTGTTTTCGCAGGAAACCACCCAGCAACTGGCGCCACGACTGAAAGCGCTGCGGGCCAAGCAGGGTTTTGATTCGGTGCTGGAGCTGATGTCCATCCTGCACGACCTTTCCATCTCCCGGAATATGCGCCTGCTCTCCGATGCATCTTTCAGCAACATGCAGCCGTCATACAACAGCCGGCGCATTGAGAAGGTAATGGAGTATATCAATATCAATTTTGACAAGCAGATAGTGCTGGCCGATGTGGCCCGTATCACGAATATGACAGAAGTATCCTTCAGCCGTTTTTTTAAAACACATACCGGCATCAGCTTTATTGACAGCCTGATAGAGATCCGGCTGGGGCATGCCTCCCGCCTGCTGATCGACACCACACAGTCGGTATCGGAAGTGGCTTATAACTGCGGCTTTAATAATATCTCCAATTTCAACCGTATTTTTAAAAAGAAGAAAGGATGTACCCCGAAAGAGTTCAGGGACAATTATACCTACGGCAGCCGGGTATTTATTTAAATCATTTACTGAAAAGAATAATTATGAAAAAAACGCTCCTCATTATCATTGCTTTCTTATTTACCTGGATTCATGCAACAGCCCAGCAGCCTTTTATCAATGAGATCAATGACTTTAAGAAAAAAGATTTGCAGCAGGCGCCTCCCAAAGACGCTATCCTTTTTATCGGCAGCTCTTCTTTTACCCTGTGGAAAGATGTGCAAACTTATTTTCCCAATCATACAATCCTCAACCGCGGCTTTGGCGGCTCTTCGCTGCCGCACCTTATCCAGTATGCCAATGATATTATTTTTCCGTACCAGCCAAAGCAAATAGTGATCTATTGCGGGGAGAATGATCTTACCGGGGGCGATCATATTACAGGCAAAGTAGTACGTGACCGCTTTAAAGAGCTGCATACGCTTATCCGCAGCAAGCTGCCGGATGTGCCCATTGCCTATGTCTCCATGAAGCCGAGCCCCAGCCGGGAGAAGTATTTAAAAACGATGAAAGAAGGTAACAAGCTTATCAAAAAATTTATCCGTAAAAAGAAAAACACACGCTTCATTGATGTATACCACGCCATGCTGGAAAAAGACGGCAGCATTAAAAAAGATATTTTCCTCAAGGACAACCTGCACATGAATGCCAAAGGATATGGTATCTGGCAGCCCATCATTGAGCCTTATCTTATCCGTTAACAGATTCATCCTTTCATCATGCGAATAATACTGACAGGCATTGCCCTGGCCTGCGGCCTGCTGTGTGCTGCGGCCCCGGTTGCTGATACAGCCAGCTACCCGGCAGACCATGACTATATCCGGTATACGGGAAGAGTAGATTTTTCAAAGGCCGGACAGCCTAAGTACTGGGCACCGGGCGTATATTTTACTTTCAGCTTCGAAGGCACTTATTGCGTGCTGCTGCTGAATGATGAGGAACGCTGGGGAAAATCGCACAACTATTTGCAAATACAAATTGATGACCAGCCATCTTACCGTATACAAACAACCGGGAAAGAAAACCGTATCGTGCTTGCTTCCGGTCTTGCTCCCGGCAGGCATACCGTGATAGTATGCAAGAATACAGAAGCAGGTATCGGGTATATACAGCCGGTATCGCTTTTATGCGAAAAATTGCTGCCTCCGCCGCCTGCTCCTTCCCGCCGTATAGAGTTTATAGGCAACTCCATCACCTGCGGCATGGGCAATGATGCATCTGCCATTGCCTGCAATACCCGTGAATGGTATGACCAGCATAATGCCTATATGGCTTACGGCCCGCTTACCGCCAGGAAGCTAAATGCACGGTGGCAGCTTACAGCAGAGTCCGGCATCGGGCTTATTCATAGCTGCTGCAACAAAAAGACAACCATGCCGCAGGTATTTGATAAAATAAATGTGGCAGATGACACCATTGCCTGGGATTTTTCCCGCTACCAGCCGGATGTGGTCACTGTTTGCCTGGGGCAAAATGACGGCATACAGGATTCTACTGCTTTCTGTAATGCCTATGTACAGTTTTTATACCACCTGCGGCAATATTATCCCAAAGCACAAATCGTATTGCTCAGCAGCCCGATGGCCGGCGATGACCTGAAGAAAGTATTGACAGGCTATATTACATCGGTAGTGAACGCCATGCACCGGGAAAAAGATAAAAAAATCTCTTCTTATTTTTTCAGCAAGCGATACGACAAAGGCTGCGATTACCATCCAAACATGGATGAGCATAAGGAGATGGCTGATGAACTGGCTGCTTACCTGAAGGGGTTGATGAAATGGTGAGGTGGGGGATGTTTAAAAGGTTTAAAGTTTAAGGTGTAAGGTTTGATTAGCAGTTGTAACCTTCTGCCTTAAACTTTTAATTTTTAACCTCATAAACCTTGCCCCTGCAGATAAGACAACATTAAACCTTAAACTTTAAACTCCTTGAGCCTTTCCCCCCAAAAAAACATCCCGCCTTATTGGATGAGCGGGATGAATCCGGTGGGTACTAATTCCTGTCTGGTTTTCCTTTCCTGTCAAAAGTGGAAATTACTTAGCTGCAACCTCCCTGGTTACCACAGTTCTGGCATTTGTAGCAGGTGCCGCTGCGCATCATGATGTGGCCGCACACATTACAGGCCGGCGCATCACTCTGCATATTTTTTGCTGCGGCATTTACCGCATCCAGGGCTGTATCTTTCTTTACGGCTGCCTGTGCTTTTGCTTTCACCGGCTGAATACCTGCAGGCGCCGGGGTGATGCGTACGCTTGACAGCTCCCTTTCTTCTTTTGCATATTCCAGGCCGGAGGGCACATCGTCCCAGTCATCGGCGCCGGTATTCATCACTTCCGGCTTGTCGAGCACATGCACCAGGTCGGTGCGGCCGAGGTACTCATAGCCCAGTACCCGGAAAATAAAGTCAACAATAGATGTAGTGGACCTGATGTTGGGATGCTCTACAAAGCCTGAAGGATCAAACTTGGTAAAGGCAAATTTATCAACAAACTCTTCCAGCGGCACGCCGTATTGCAGGCCAATGGAAATAGAGATGGCAAAGCAGTTCATCATGCTGCGCATGGTGGCTCCTTCTTTAGCCATGTCAATAAATATTTCACCCAGTGTACCATCACCATATTCGCCGGTGCGCAGGAAGATGGCCTGACCATTGATCTTGGCTTTTTGTGTAAAGCCCCTGCGCTTGGCAGGCAGTGAGCGGCGCTCTACAATAGAAGCGAGCTTGCGCTTCAGCTTGGTATCCGGTGAAGCCTGCACTCTTTTCTGCACTTCTTCCAGCAGCTCTTCTACCGTAAGCTGACCCAGGTCCACAATGCTGCTCTGCGCTGCGTCGGCTACAGTCTTTGTTTCTTCCGCCTGTTTGTCTTCCTGCTTTTTCTTTTTGTCGCTTTTGTTGCTCAGCGGTTGCGACAGTTTGGAGCCATCGCGGTAGAGAGCGTTCGCTTTCAACCCCAGCTTCCAGCTCAGGTAGTAAGCGTCCGCAATCTCTTCCACAGTAGCTTCATGCGGCAGGTTGATGGTTTTCGAAATGGCGCCACTGATAAAAGGTTGCGTGGCGCCCATCATGCGGATATGGCCATGCGCATGGATATAGCGCTGACCTTTCTTTCCGCACTTGTTGGCACAGTCAAAAACGGGCAAATGGCTTTCCTTGAGGAAAGGCGCACCCTCCAGCATCATGGTACCGCATATATAATCATTGGCGGCTTCAATCTGCTCATCTGTAAATCCGAGGGCTTCCAGCAGGCTCCATTCAAAGTCGTTGTATTGCTCAGGGACAAAGCCGAGCCGCTGTAAACACTCTTCTCCGAGGGTGTATTTGTTAAAAACAAATGATATGTCAAATGCAGACGCTACGGCTGCATCGAGTTTTTTAATTTCATCAGCAATAAATCCTTTTTCGCTTAAGGTTTGATGATTGATGAATGGCGCACCGGCAAAGGAAGCAGCCCCTACCGCATACTTAATGATGGCTTCCGATTCTTTATCGGAATAGCCAAGATTCCTTAATGCCACAGGCACGGACTGGTTGATGATTTTAAAGTAACCACCACCGGAGAGTTTTTTAAATTTCACCAGCGCAAAATCAGGCTCTACTCCCGTGGTATCGCAATCCATCACCAGGCCAATGGTACCAGTGGGTGCAATAACTGTGGCCTGCGCATTGCGGTAACCATATTTTTCGCCCAGCTCTACCGCATCGTCCCATGCCTTGCAGGCAGCTTTGAGCAGGTAGTCAGGACAATCTTTTGCATGGATGCCTACCGGTTTCAGGCTCAGCCCTTCGTACTCATCTGCATCATAAGCAGCGAGGCGGTGATTGCGCATCACCCGCATCATGTGTTCTTTATTTTCTTCATAACGGGGGAAAGCGCCAAGAGCGCCGGCCATTTCCGCAGATGTTTTATATGCTGTACCAGTCATGATAGCAGTAATCGCTCCGGCAATGCCTCTTGCTTCTTCGCTATCATAAGGAATGCCGCTTACCATGAGCATGGTACCCAGGTTAGCATAGCCTAAGCCAAGCGTACGGTACTCATAGCTAAGCTGTGCCACTTCTTTGGAAGGGAACTGCGCCATTAATACAGATATTTCCAGCACTACTGTCCACAGGCGGCAGTTGTACTCATAGCCTTCCACATCAAATGTGTTGGTATCCGCATCATAAAACTTCATCAGGTTGGCCGATGCGAGGTTGCAGGCTGTATTATCAAGGAACATATACTCCGAGCAGGGATTGGATGCGCGGATAGACCCGCCTTCCGGGCAGGTATGCCACTCATTAATAGTGGTATCATATTGCGTACCGGGATCAGCACAGCGCCAGGCGGCATAAGCTACCTGGTTCCAGAGCCCGCGGGCTGGTATTTTTTTCATCACCCGGCCATCCATACGGCCTTTCAGTTCCCAGTCGCCGTTTTCTTCCAGCACTTTGAAGAATGAGTTAGGTATGCGGATAGAGTTGTTGGAGTTTTGCCCGCTTACCGTTTTGTAGGCTTCGTCTTCATAGCCGGAAGGATATCCTGCAGCAATCAGCGCACCCACTTTTTTCTCTTCTTCCACTTTCCAGTTGATGAACTCTACTATTTCCGGGTGGTCGAGGTCGAGGCAGACCATCTTGGCAGCACGGCGGGTAGTGCCGCCGCTCTTAATAGCACCTGCTGCACGGTCGCCGATTTTCAGGAAGCTCATCAGCCCGCTGGAAGTACCGCCACCACTCAGCTTTTCCCCTTCGCCACGCAGGTTGGAAAAGTTAGTGCCCACACCAGATCCATACTTGAAGATGCGGGCTTCCCGCACCCACAGATCCATGATGCCGCCTTCATTCACCAGGTCATCGCTTACGCTCAATATAAAGCAGGCATGCGGCTGCGGGCGCTCATATGCGTTGGTTGATTTTTTCAGCTTGCTATCTTTCGGGTCTACATAATAGTGACCCTGCGGCTTGCCGGTGATGCCATAGCTTTCATGCAGGCCGGTGTTGAACCATTGCGGTGAGTTGGGCACACACATCTGGTTGAGGATGGAGTACACCAGCTCTTCGTAAAAAACCTGTGCATCTTTTTCTGCAGCAAAATAGCCATAGCGCTCACCCCATACCCGCCAGCAATGGGCCATGCGGTGTGCCACTTGTTTGGCAGACGTTTCCCGCC
>DAOLFO010000030.1:0-17680 GCA_035326305.1 Chitinophagaceae bacterium | reverse complement strand
TTTAAATGTAATTTTTTTTAACTGGGTAAAGATTTGTTAAAAAAAACATTTAGATTGCGCAGCATTCTGAGGGTTAAGGTAGTCTTAAGGAACGATGATGCCTGATCATCAGATGTTGATTTACTGGAAATCATTTCGCTAAACAAACTAAAACTACGTTCACATGAGAAAACTGCTTTTAACAAGCACTTTTTTCCTATTGACCGCTTTGTCCTTATGGGCTCAAAGAGTCATTACGGGAAAAGTAACGGATGACAAAGGAGTACCTGTTCCTAATGCTTCTGTGTTAGTCAGAGGTACAAAAACAGGAACTGTTTCCGGCTCAGACGGCTCCTTTTCTTTAACACTTCCATCAGGAGCCACTTCTTTAGAAATTAGTAGTGTAGGTTATGAAACTCAATATATCACGATTGGGCAGAATAACGCTTACTCTATCGAGTTGCTTACATCAGGTGATCAATTAGGTGAAGTTGTTGTAACCGCTGGTGGTATCCTGGTAAAAAGAAGAGAGCTGGGTACGGTAGCAACAAGTATTAACTCTACCCAGATTACCCAGGCAAAGGCATCAAACTTTGCTGCTTCCTTATCAGGTAAGGTGGCTGGTTTGCAAGTAAACGCAGTAAACGGGGGTCTAAATCCCAACTACAGGCTGGTGCTGCGCGGGCAAAGGTCTATCACTGGTGACAACCAGGCTCTTCTTGTTCTTGATAACCTCATTGTGCCAAGCTCACTCTTGGGGAACCTCAACCCGGAAGATATTGAAGATATCCAGGTATTAAATGGTTCAGCAGCAGCAGCAGCATATGGTTCGGATGCCTCCAACGGTGCGATTGTAATTACCACCAAAAAAGGCAGGAAAGGACGTAATTCTATCAGGGTTTCTAATACTACAACTCTTGAAAAAGTTAGTTTTTACCCTCAGCTTCAAAATAAGTTTGGTTCGGGTACCACGCCAGATGCTGTAAAGACTTATACCGCGTATGAGAATCAGCAGTATGGCCCAAGGTTTGACGGTTCTATGGTGGAAATAGGTAAGCCGTTAGAGGATGGTTCAATTCAGACAGTACCTTATTCTCCAAGAAACGACAAAAAAGATTTCTGGGAAACTGGTTTGCAAAACCAGACCGATCTGGCTTTTGAATCAGGTGATGACAAGTCGACCCTTTATGTAGCGGCACAGTATTTCACACAAAAGTCTACAGTGCCTAAAGACAAATATGAGCGTATTTCTGTTCGTGCAAACGGTACCAGGAACGTTAATAAAAACGTACTGGTTAAATATACTGCCAACTATATCAGTAACCTGTATGATATGACTTCGGTAACATCCAGTATGTATAACGAGATACTGATGACACCGTCTCATGTGCCTTTAACAAGATATCAAAACTGGAAAACTGACCCCTATGCCAATCCTAACGGGTATTTTAATGAATATTATGATAACCCTTATTGGTCAATTGACAACTGGCGCCAGGATACCAAGAACGAATATTTTCAGGGCAACCTGGAATTAGCATTCACTCCTGTAAAGCCACTTACCTTAACTTATCGGGTAGGTATGAGTTCCAGCAATCAGCAAAATAAAAGCTGGGCGGGTAAGTTTATCTTCTCTGACTATACAAAGAGCATCTCTGGTAGCTCTAAAACAGACGTAGCAGGTAGTGTGAGTGACAGCCGGTCCGGCAGTACTCAATTGGTGTCTGAACTGATAGCTGAATACAGAAAAAAACTTGGCCAGCATTTTGAGTTGTATGTACTGGGTGCAGGGTATATGAGAGCTAATGCCGGTAAGAGTGTTGGTGTGAGCGCTAATGGTTTAGTAATTGATGAACTGTATAATGTTGGTAATACTCAAAACAACCCTGGAGCGAGCGAGTCAAACAATAAATCACGCCAGGTAGCCATCAGGGGTGAAGCCAGGCTGGGCTTTAAGGATTATTTATTCCTGCACGTGACCGCACGTAATGACTGGACTTCTGTACTGGAAAAAGAAAACCGTTCTTTCTTCTACCCTTCAGCAGATATCTCCTTCATAGCTACTGATGCGATCACCGCACTGCAAAATATATCCTGGTTAAATACCCTGAAGCTGCGTGCGGCTTATGCTTACGTGGGTAACGTGAACCTGGGACCTTATGCACTGAACACCACATTTGGCCAGGCTGTGGGCTACCCTTATGGTGGCAATGCAGGTTTCTCAGTAGGATCCGGCCTGGTGGCTGCAGGTCTGAAGCCTGAGATCACACAAGGCCCTGAAATGGGTATTGACTTTGAGTTATTAAACAGAAAAATACAGGGCGGTGTTACGTATTATAAAACAAATACGCACAACCAGACCATGAACGTTTCTGTCTCCACTGCCAGCGGATTTTCTTCACTGCGTACGAATATTGGAGAAGTACAGAATACCGGGGTTGAGTCATTCTTCAGGTATACACCTATTCAGTCCAAAACAGGCCTTTCTGTTACTATCGGTGCGAACTATGCGCTTAACAGGAACAAAGTGATATCCCTGACTGACGAATCTGACGTATTTAATATAGGTAGCGGTGGCGGAGGCCTGGTAGTGGCTGAAGTTGGTCAGCCTTTCCCATTGCTTAAAACCACTTATTATAAGAGGGATACCCAGGGCCGTGTGATAGTTGATCCTGTTTCCGGATTCCCTTCATTTGATGGTTCTTATACGGTGAAAGGGACTACTAATCCGCCTCATATCCTGGGCGTGGACTTTGAAGTACTTTATAAAGGACTGCGCTTCTCTACTATTTTCGAGTACAGAACCGGCCACTATATACTTAACGCAATTTCAACCGGCTACGATTTTTCCGGAGCTGGTATCAGAACAACCTGGTACAACAGGGAGCGTTTTGTATTTCCAAACTCTGTTTATGAAGATCCTACAAGACCTGGTACATATATCGAGAATACCAATATTACCACCCGCTCCGGCGGTGCAGACTTCTGGACAGATGGAACACGTAACACAGGTGTGGGCGAAAACTACACTCACTCTGCTGCATTCTGGAAATGGCGTGAAGCTGTGATTTCTTATGATCTTCCGATCAGATCACTGGGCAAAGTGATTAAAAAAGCAACAGTAAGTGTGCAGGGGCGTAACCTGTTTATCTGGGTGCCTAAAACAAACCTGTATACAGACCCTGAGTATAGTGCACTGGGCGCTGGCAGCAATGCTATTGGTTTTACTTCTCTTGGACAAACACCTCCTGCCAGGTATATCGGAGGAACTATTTCATTAACTTTCTAATAAGCGATACAGATGAAAAAAATAAGATTATTTTATTTTCTGGGAATCGTTTCACTTGTGGCTCCTTCATGTGAAAAGTTTCTGGATGTAAATGATAACCCCAACGCCGCTACCTCAGTGGTACCGGAGTTGATTCTGCCTACGGCAATTGTAAGATCGGCTTCTTTAGCAGTTAGCTATAGCACTTATGGTGCTTCTCTGGGCGGACAAATTGCAAATGCCGGAGGATTTTCCGGATTTGGATCATTGCTGAACTACAACTTTACCCCGGGTACCTTCTCCCAGTGGGGTACTGCATACGATAATCTGAATGATTATAAGTATGTAATAGATAATACAGACGGTAGCAATGATCTGGCTCTGTTTAACGGAGTAGCCAAAATCATGACGGCGCTGGAGTATCAGCGTATCGTAGACCAGCATGGTGACGTACCTTACTCAGAGGCCGTACTTGGCAATCAGAATTTAGCGCCTAAGTATGATGATGCCGCTACGATCTACCAGGACATTGTCAATAAAATTGATGAGGGCCTGAGTGTGATCAACGGAGCTACTTTCCCCAAGACACTCAATGCTGCTTCAGACCCCATGTTCAAAGGGGATATCAGCAAATGGAAGCAATTTGCAAATACCCTGAAGCTGAGGTTCCTTATCCGTCTTTCAGGAGTTAGCGCCCTGAGCTCATTTGTAAGTGCGAAATTCGCCGCATTAGAGCAGAATTTTCTTACTGATGACGCCATTGTAAATCCTGGTTATGTAAAAGACCGCCCTAATCCAACCTGGGCTACCTGGGGCTACACTGTTACAGGTAACGTGGCTAACGCTTCCAGGGTACCTACCTTTTATACTTACGGGTATTATGATGGTAATAAGCTGATAGATGCCGGACGCGGCGCTGTTATATTTAATGATTTTGGTAACGGCAGTAGGCCCACTCCTCTTAACCAGCTTGGAATTGAATCCGGAAACCCTCCTATCAGGGCTAACTATTCTCCCTGGTACACAGGTAATCGGGCCTCCGCAAGTGACATTTCAAATGCTTTAGGCGTGGTTAAAGGGCCCTCTCAGGGACAACCTGTTATTTTAGCTGCTGAGGCATATTTCCTGTTAGCAGAGGCTCAGCTTAAAGGATACCTGCCAGGGGATGCTAAAGCAAGCTTTGAAAATGGAATCAGAGCATCTTTCCGCTATCTCTATAAGAATGTTACGGGTGCTGTAGAGGCAGGTAAAGATGTAAATGGTGATGTTGCTGCTTATTTGACAAATAATGCTTTATCTTATCTTGTCAACTTTGATCTGGCTACTACGGATGCGCAAAAGCTGGAAGCGATTATTACGCAAAAGTACATTGCCTTAAATATGATAACTGCGGACGAATCCTGGAATGATTATCGCCGTACTGGTTACCCTGTTACTACGCCGGGCGGTGGTAAATATGTAGATATGGCATCTGTTACTTCTAATTCTACCCGTCCTGACAGGCTGCCTACTATTCTTAAATATCCGCAAAGCGAATATGATTACAATCCTGAAAACGTAAAGGATCTGAATCAGTTTTCTGATAAGCTTTTCTGGGCTAAATAAAAATTATACAATGAAAAGAAAATTAATCAATACACCGATTCTGTTTCTCCTTTTGGGCACGGCGCTTACGTCCTGCCTGAAGGACGACAAATATGCGCTTGACCCGTCAGGCAGCAATAACGTAGTGGAATTTTTGAATGTAACAGCTCCGGTAACCGGGTATAATGACCCCTATGTGGTATATGTACCTACTACGCTGGAGGCAGTACCGGAGGCTGAATTCACTATTGGTATAAATTATGCAGGCCCGGAAGATGTAGCTCCTGTTGATATTACTGTGCAGCTTGCAGAAGCGCCTGAAGCAGTTACGGACAATAACACGAAGAAAGGCACAACCTATGTGCATCCGGCTTCATCTAGCTTCCAGTTTCCCGCCACTGCCACTATTAAAAAAGGGGAAAAGACAGCACTGATTGTTGTTAAGGTTCAGCCTCTGGAACTGGATGCTTCTGTCAGCAATGCGATAGGCCTTAAAATCACTTCCACCACCCGTGGAGAAGTAAGCGGTAATGTGGGTAAGGTAATCTACAGCATACCTATTAAGAGTATCTGGCAAGGCACTTATGACTACCAGGTTATTAACGACTATGGAACGATAGATGCGAATATCGGGGGTCAGTGGAATGAATCGGGAGTAAGGCTGGAAACTGTTGGCCCAAACAAATTGCGGATGACTTACTTGTGGAGAACATATTCCGGCTACTGTGACTACCAGTTTAACGGCGATAATACTGACCTTACAGATATTTTCCCTTTCAGTGGAACTCCGCGTGTAGCCGTTATTGATGATGTAGTTGAAGTAGATGCCGTGAACAGAATTTTTGAAGTACACTGGACAGGAATTGGCAGGGGAGTTAAAGAAAGATTTGTACGCACTGGCGACTAACCCTTTTCTACTTGCCGATACATTGCTTTGTGAAGATTCTTCACCAGTGGCATATCCCTTAGGGGTATGCCACTTTTTTATAGGAGTATTTAACCTGTTGCGTGTTATATTTGACTCTAAAATAAATATATGCCCGACCAGCCCCAGCCTAACCAGCTCAATATAGAGATATCTGAAGAAGTAGCCGAAGGCACCTATGCCAACCTGGCTATCATTACCCATTCCCATGCAGAGTTTGTGGTGGATTTTGTAAATGTGATGCCCGGTACGCCAAAAAGTAAGGTCAAATCCCGGATCATCCTCACTCCCCAGCATGCCAAGCGGCTGATGAAGGCACTGGCTGATAATATAGAGAAATTTGAAGCTGTAAATGGCTCCATAAAAGACCTGGAAGAGCTGCAGGTGCCCCTCAATTTTGGTGGCCCTACTGCCCAGGCATAGCTTTATCCCCCTGTTTTTCCCGGCCGGCCGGGACTTTTCCCGCAAACAGTATTATTTATTTTAATAAGTAACAGGCTGTATTACATTTATTTTGTTTGCTTGTATACGATTTGTATACGGTGCTGATACCATTTGTATACCCCCTGAAAACCTTCTCCCTTTCTTATCGCACTACATTGTAGGCCTCATTTGCCGGTTGACCTAACCGGTAAGTGAGATTGCTTTAAACCGCTTTTGCTGAAAAGCCGGATACGCTTACCGGTTTCCAGTTAAAAGGATTTTTTAATACCAAAACAATGTTTGCATGAGAAAAATTATTGCTGTTTTTCTGTCGCTTTTATTTTGCGGCATTACTATGGCACAGACTAAAATTGTCAAGGGAGTAGTGAGGGACGACAAAGGTAATCCAGTCCCTTTTGCTACTGTAAAGGAAGTGGGTAATGAAAATGCCTCTGTTGCCGATGATGTGGGAAACTTTACCATCAGGTTGAGAGACGGTGCTTCAAAGATTTCAATAAGTGCTAGCGGGTTTATTGAACAAACTGTAGATGTAGATAAAGATGAGCTAGTAATTACACTTGTCGCAAAACCCGGAGAACTTTCGGAGGTAGTAGTGACAACTGCATTAGGGATCAACAGATCTAAAAAGTCAATCGGATACTCCACGCAAACTGTTACCGCTGCTGATCTCAATAAAATCCGGGCAACCGATATTTCTGCAGCCTTGGCCGGTAAGGTCTCTGGATTGCAGGTACTTGGAACACCAAGTTCGAATTTCGGAGAAGGTAACGTTCGAATTCGGGGATCCGCTTCTTTAGAAGGAGGAAATCCCATATATGTGGTGGATGGTACTGTGGTAAACCTCAGCGCTGTAAATCTGGATGATGTTGAAAGCCTGACTGTGCTAAAAGGCCCTTCTGCTACAGCTATATATGGTGTGAGGGGAGCAGGGGGAGTCATATTGATTACCACCAAGAAGGGTACAAATAAAAGACCTTCGGTAACAGTAAATTCTTTAACTGAATTTGGAAACGTTTCCTTGTTACCAGAATATCAGAACCAATATGGAGGTGGATATACGCAAGAGTGGCAGACTTTTGAGTTTAATCCTTCAATACATCCTGCAGAATGGGCGGCCTTCGAGGGTCAGAAAATGGCGGAGTATGGCGCTGATGAAAGCTGGGGTCCCCGTCTGGATGGTACCTTGCACCGCTCTGCTTATAGCTGGTATCCAGGGGACAAGTTCGGAAAGCTGACTCCTTTCTCTCCAAATCCTGATAATATTAAAGATTTTTACGAAACATCCCTTCGGCTAAATAATAACATCGTTTTTGAAGGAGGGGGACCTAATGCTGTTTATCGGCTTAATTATAATAATCGGGTGACAACTTTACCTTTCCCGAATACTAGGAAGGTAGATAATATTTTTTCATTCAGGGGAGCAGTAAATATGTCACCAAAAATAACTGCAAGCTCAAATATTAATTTCCTTAGCATTAATCAAAAGGGTTTAAGGCCAGAGGGGTATACGAACAATGGTACAAACATAGCCATGAATTTTAACCAGTGGTGGCAAAGACAAATTGACATTCATGAGTTAAAAGACTATAAAAACCCTGCAGGTGGATTTAAAACATGGAATATTAGCGCCCCGCATAATCCAAGACCTGCTTATTGGGATAATGTTTATTTCCAGGTATATGAAAATGTAGCAAGAGAATGGCAAAACAGAGTGTATGGAGATGTGGCTCTTTCTTATAAAATCCTTCCTGACTTGAAGGCTTCGGTAACGTTTCGGGCAAACGTTGTGAATTTTGGAAATGATGCAAAGTCAGCAACAGGAGGCCTTCAGCCAGATGGATACTTTATTAATCATGGGCAAAGTGGAGAGTATAATGGAGAGTTTTTAGTTGAGTATAAAAAAAGATTCGGCAACTTTGGATGGGAACAGTTTATTGGAGGTAATCGAAGGGTAGATTTTTTAAGGCAGAACTGGGCTGCAACCGTTGGGGGGCTTTCTGTACCAAATCTATACAGTATTTCAGCCAGTAAAGACCGTCCTGTAGTTGAGAATAGATGGACAGACTATGAGATTAACTCTCTCTATGCAAGAGGTACGTTTGACTATAAAAACTTCTTATTCTTGGATTATTCAATCCGGAACGACTGGTCTTCGGCTTTACCTTCCAGCAATAATTCTTATCTCTATCCTTCTCTTGGTCTAAGTTTTGTTTTTACGGACCTGATGGAAGGCAGTGATATCAAGAGAGTATTAAACTATGGCAAGTTAAGGGCAGCTTACGGACGGGTAGGGTCTGACTTAAATCCATATCAACTGCAAGCGACTTATGGATTAGGCACTCCTTATGGAACTAGCCCGACTATGGGAGTACCGGCAACAGTATTTGATCCCACTATAAAGCCTTCTTTGTCGAGTGAGTATGAATTTGGAACAGAGCTTCAGTTTTTCAATAGCAGGTTTGGCATTGATTTTAGCTGGTATAGAAAAGATGGTATTGATCAGATTTTACCATTAACTACTACCCCGTCATCCGGATCTTCCAGCGTATTTATTAATGCAGGCCTGATTCGAAGTCAGGGATGGGATCTAATCTTGAATGCAAAGCCTGTAAGTAAAGGAGATTTCCAATGGAATATTCAACTCAACCTTGCAAGAAATATTTCTAAAGTAATTGACCTCGATACGGTAAGAAACATAAGAAGTTACCTGTTAGGTTCATCTGCACAAAATAATCAGGTAGCTGCATTCGGCCCTCAGGTTCAATCAAGAGTAGGTGAAGAATGGGGTACTTACATCGGAACTGGCTATACAATTGATCCCGCTTCGGGGCTTCCTTTAGTAACAAGGCATCAGGTTACAGGACTTTTTACTGGATTTGTTCGCCAGGCAAGCAAAAATTTGGGCTCTGCATTACCTGATTTTACCGGAGGTGCTCTTACAACGTTTACTTATAAGGATTTCTCTGCAAGTGCAACCTTTTCTTTTGTAAAAGGCGGCAAGTTCTTCTCGACTACCAAAATGTGGCTGTTATATTCAGGGCTACATGAGCAAACAACTGCATTAAATGATAAAGGAAACCCAATAAGAAATGCTCCAGCAGATGGGGGTGGTATACGATTGGAAGGAATACATAATGGAACAAAATACGTCGAATACGTAGATGCGCAGACTTACTACGGTGCATTACAAACAGTTGACGATCCTTTTATGATGGATGCTTCTTATTTGAAAATGTCAGAGGCAAGACTTGGATATAATTTGCCAGTTACAAAATGGAGCAATACAATCAAGAACCTAAATGTTTCAATTTTTGTAAGAAATCCATGGCTTATATCTACCAAATCTAAGACGTGGGGAGTTGATCCTTCAGAGTTAGAAAATGCAAATTCATTTTACGAAGGAGGTCAGCTACCTTCTGTAAGAAGCTTTGGAGTCAATCTATCCGTAGGATTCTAATTTTTATAAAACTTAATCGTACAAATATGCGATACATAAAAAAATATATTATTTTCTCAATAACTTCCTTGCATGTCCTGTTTTTTGTAACTGGTTGCAAAAAATTTGGAGATACAAATGTTAACCCGTACGCAACAACCACTCCCGTTACAAGGAACCTACTTACTGGTGCATTGAGGTCTTTGCCTACAGTTACTAATTCAGAATTAGGGGCTTTGTATGCCCAGCATATTGCAGAGGTTCAGTATACAGATGCCAGCAGGTTCATGAATGTGAATGTTTCTTATGCAGGATTTTATACAGGACCATTGCTTTCGCTTCAGAAAATAATTGAGTTTAATACAGACCCGGCTACCGCACCTACGGTTCTTGATGGCGGATCTAATGCTAATCAGATTGCTGTTGCCAGAATATTGAAGGCGTTTTTCTTTTTTCATCTTACAAATCGATGGGGTGATATCCCTTATTCAGAGGCCTTGCAGCAAGGAGCGAACCTGGCTCCTAAATTCGACAAGCAGCAGGATGTGTACAATGATCTGTTTAAAGAATTGAAAGAAGCTGTAAATCAATTTGATAATGGAAGTACGGTGCAAGGAGACATTTTCCTAAGCGGGAATATCAACAGGTGGAAGTCATTTGCCAACTCCTTGAGGCTAATTATGGCTTTGCGATTATCAAAAGCTGATCCAGCAAAAGGAAAGTCCGAGTTTATTGATGCCAAAAATGCCGGAGTGATAACAGCGAACAATGCTACTTTTCTTTATCATCATTTGAATGAAACCGCAAATCAGAGTGCTTGGTATGCAAGATACTTGACAAGATTTGATTATGCGATTAGCAAACCATTTCTTGATTATTTAAAATCTATTGATGACCCCAGGATACCGGTATTTGCAAATAAACCTGAGGATGGTAATGCAGAGTATGTAGGGATGCCCTATGGATTAGATATTACTTCAGGGATTCCAAATAATTCAGTATCCTATATTGGTTCAATTTTGCGAAAGCAAAATTCACCTGAATGTATTCTTAGTGCGGCTCATGTTCTTTTTACCTTAGCAGAAGGGGAAAAACGGGGATGGAATGCTTCAAATTCTCCTAATGACGCTGCTGCAGAGCAGTATTACTTAGATGGGATCAAGGCATCTATGGAGCAGTATGGAATAGTGCCCAATCAATATGGCGCCTATCTGCTTCAATCCGAAGTCGAATATTCTTCAGAAGAAGCTATTGAGAAAATAGCGTATCAGCGATGGATAGCTTTATATTTAAATGGTTATGAAGCATGGATGGAATGGAGAAGAACAGGGCTTCCTAATTTACATCCTGGACCAGCACCAACTACGCCTGACGGGGAAATTCCAAGAAGACAAGGGTATACACTATTGGAAAGAGATCTTAATCTGGCAAACTATAATCAAGTGTTACAATCTCAGGGGCCAGATGAACTGAATACTAAGGTATGGATTGATAAATAAGGAATTCTCATGCCCCGTATGTATAAGGCTGCCTCAAAGTAAGAAGAGGCAGCCTTTTCAACTTCTAACTTTACGGCAGGAAATTTTTGTGTAATGCCCTTCTGTTTTTATATTTCTTACCCGATATGAACAGGCAGCTTATTAGTTACATATTTTCGTTGCTGTTGTCTCAGGGCTTTATTGTTTTGTAAAGCATGTTCCCTTTCTTTTTCAACCAGCTTAAACCAGGTGACAGCAGGTATTGAGTTATTGGAGTGTATTTCCAGGCGTACAATAATATTTTCGCTGGGAAACCGGTGCCTGTTTATCAACTGGCTCAGTTCCGTTTCGTCTATATCAATTTCTTCAGCAAAATGCTTCCTTTTCTTTTCCAGCAGGTTCACATACTCTTTCAGGAAATGGCTGAAGGTAAGCTTAGGGTTGAAATTTTCATTGCCCAGGTAGTCTTCGATCCGGATCCTGAATTGCATGAGCTTTAGAGCAAGCCTGTCGTTATCTGTCATTGCAGATTGTGCCCTGGCCCTGGCCTCCTTTAATTGGCGGCCTGCTTCTTCCTTTTGTTTAGGAGTAAGCCGCTTAGTAAGTATGAATGATGCTGTGATTTCCTCCGGATTATAGTTGCCTGATATGACCTTATTGCTCATGGTAAATAGTTTAATATTAACTGGATTAATGGTTTTCCTTCCAGAAACAGTTGCCAGCCGGCATCCAGCATGCCATACTTCGCCATATATTTAGGTTTCAGCTCTGTTTTAGGTATTAAAGACACGCAACCTTCTCCGGCATATCGTTTTACTGATTCCCGGCAGGCATAAGCTATAAGGCAACCTGCGATGCCATCATAAATTTTCTTGCTGCCAACATTTTCTTTCGAGCTGGCAAGTAGTTTTATTTCTATTCTTTTATCTCCGGGTATATTTGTCAGTGCCATTATTCCCAGTATGTCATCTTCATCGTCAAGGCATAATTTGTAGAGTTCAGCTTTGCCTTTCCAGTGTTTCCAGGAGAAGAAATATCTTTTTATTGTTAATACTTTGAAATCCTCATTTTCTACAGGGCGGATACTTGCGCTCTTCCGCTCTCCTGTGCCGGCAACGGTGATTTTCATAGCCCAAGTTACAAAAAATTTACAAATTATGTAAAGTTTTTTTGGGATGAGAATACAGCGCAGGCGGTAAAGTAGGGGCGTAGGATATGTACAGAATAGCGATTTACGAATTTCGATTTAAAATGTACGAATCTGCCGGCCGTTAACTGTTGTCCATCGTCTGCCATCTGATTACCCTGATACCATCAGCCTACATCATCCCGCTATCTGCAAAGCTGAAGTATCCTGCATCGCTGACAATGACATGATCCAGCAGGCAGATATCAAAAAAAGCAGCAGCCTGCTGTACTCTTCCCGTCACTTCTTCATCCATACGGCTCGGCTTCAGGCTGCCGGAAGGGTGGTTATGGCAAAGCACCAGCCCTACTGCATTTTCCTCCAGCGCACGTTTTACAATGATCCTCGGGTCTACCACCGTGCCGGTAATGCCGCCTTCGCTGATGATCTCAAAGCTGATCACTTTGTTGCTGCGGTTAAAAAATACAACAGCCATCACCTCGTGCCGGTAGTCTTTTAGCAGGGAGCGGAGCTGCAGCGCCAGTTCCTGGCTGCTTTTAATGCTTTCACCCACCTGCAGGGAGCGGGAGCCTCTTCGCCGGCCAAGCTCAAAGGCTGCTGCCAGTGTGATCGCTTTAGCTTCCCCTATTCCCTTGATCCGGGTCATCTCTTTTACTGACAGCTTTCCCAGCTCATTCAGGTCATTGTGTGCCAGACGAAGTATCTCTTTTGCCAGCTCCACAGCCGACTTTTGGCGGGTGCCATTATGTATCAATATGGCCAGCAGCTCCGATGTGCTGAGGCTCTCAGCCCCTTTTAATAGTAATTTTTCGCGGGGCCGGTCGTCTTTTGCCCATTGCTTAATGGAGTAGTTCTGCTCTTGCATACTAACAAGATACCTAATAATTTTATTCCCGTATCAATGCTTTGATAATCCGTAAGGCACTGATAGGCTGAGTATCCAATTTTTGAAAAAACCAATATTTTATGAGATCCCGTAACTCTAAATCCGTAGGCGCACTGCACCCTATCTTCTTTTTTGCCGTAATGTACGTGGTGGTATTAGTCCTTTCCATTTTTATCTGCTCTTCCATTTTTGAAAGCCTCAACGGTACTGGTGTATCCGGGCTGGAAAGCGAAAAAATGGTGAAAGCAGCAGAAAAAGAGACGTTCCCGCTAAATGTTTCTGCTGCCGCACTGGTAAGATAGTTTTCCCTGTACAATTTTATTTATTCGTTGCTGTGCTGATTGCGGTGATAGTAATATCTTCGCCGCTCCAAAGCATTCTTTGGCCACATTATTCAGCATATGCAATCTGCTAAGATCTTTGCCGGTACCAGCTCCGAAATGCTGGCCGGGCAAATTTGTAAAAAGTACGGAAATAAGCCCGGAAATGTTAGTATCCAGCGATTTAGCGATGGGGAAATATGCCCCGTATTCCTGGAGAGCATCCGTGGCGATTCTGTCTTCCTCATTCAGAGTACTTATGCCCCCGCTGACAACCTGATGGAACTGCTACTGATGGTGGATGCGGCCCGCAGGGCATCAGCCTATAAAGTAATAGCTGTTATTCCCTACTATGGTTATGCCCGCCAGGACCGGAAAGATAAACCCCGGGTGGCCATTGGCAGCAAGCTGGTAGCCAATATGTTAGTGGCTGCAGGCGTAGACCGGGTGATTACCATGGACCTGCACGCCCCGCAGATACAGGGCTATTTTGACATACCGGTGGATCACCTTGACAGTCATGCTGTTTTTATCCCTTATATAGAAAATTTAAAGCTGGAAAACCTTACCTTTGCGGCCCCTGATGTGGGCTCTACCAACAGGGTACGGGAAATAGCCAACTATTTCAGTGCGGAAATGGTGATTTGTGATAAGCACCGGAAAAGAGCAAATGAAATAGCAAGCATGGTGGTGATTGGAGATGTGGCAGGAAAGGATATCGTCATCATTGATGATATATGCGATACGGGAGGCACTTTGGCTAAAAGCGCATCGCTGCTGAAGGAAAAGGGCGCCCGGAGCGTAAGGGCACTGATCACACACCCGGTACTGAGCGGAAAGGCCTATGAAAATATTGAGAACAGCGTGCTGGAAGAACTGGTGGTATGTGACACCATACCGCTGCGAAAAGAAACCCCGAAGATAAAAGTGATATCGGTGGCTGAGTTGTTTGCAGTGGCTATCCGCAACGCTTTTGAAAATAAGAGCATCACCAGCCTGTTTGTACACTCCCAGCGGAGAAACAGCCTGTAAGTTTTTTTAAAACAAACATTAAATAAAAATGAAAACAATTACAATCGAAGGACAACTGAGGACCGGATTCGGGAAAACCGCCACCCGCCAGCTCCGCTCTCAGGACCAGGTGCCAGGTGTAATTTACGGGGGTGCGCAGGAGATCAATTTTTCTGCTCCTGCTGCGGCTTTCAAGCCTTTGGTATACACACCTAATTTCCAGATTGCGGAAGTGACCGTAGATGGCAAAACTTACCGCACTATCCTGAAAGATCTTCAGTTTGACAAAGTAACTGATAAGCTGATTCACGTAGACCTGCTGGAACTGGTAGAGGACAAAAAAGTAATCGCTGATATCCCGGTTAAATTTACCGGTACATCTAAAGGGGTAAAAGATGGCGGCCGCCTTGTGACCAAAATCAAATCCCTGAAAGTAAAAACATATCCCAGGCACCTGAAGGAAGCTATTGAAGTGCCTGTGGACAACCTGGAGCTGAATGGCAACATCAGGGTGGAGGATGTAAAAGAAGAGAACTATGAGCTGCTCAACTCTCCCCGTATTCCCATTGCTTCTGTGGTGATGACACGCCAGCTTAAGCAGGAGGAAGCAGCTACAGCTAAAAAATAAGCAGGGGATATATGATCTCCGGATAAAAACCCGTATCCCCGATACGGGTTTTTTTAATAAGTTTACCTCAACAGGGCAATATGAAATTTCTGATCGCCGGACTGGGCAACCCGGGCAATGAATATGCACATACCAGGCACAACATCGGCTTTGATGTGGTGAATCATTTTGTGCGCAGCCACAGTGGTGCTTTTCGTACCGACCGGCTGGCTTATGTGGCGGATGTGCGCTGGAAGGGAAAGCTCTTTGTCTGCATTTGCCCCACTACTTATATGAACCTGAGCGGCAGGGCAGTGAAATACTGGCTGGATAAAGAGAAAATACCACTGGACCACTCCCTGGTGATAATGGATGAGCTGGCCCTGCCCCTTACCCGGCTCCGGATACGGCCCGGCGGCAGCGATGGCGGGCATAACGGGCTCCGGAGCATACAGGAGTCGCTGGGTACTACCGGGTATCCCCGGCTGCGGTTTGGTATCGGCAACAGCTATCCAAAAGGTATGCAATCTGATTTTGTGCTGGGCCGGTGGATGCCGGAGGAAGAGGCGCTGGTACAGCAAAAAATAACGGCCGCCGCTGCCGCCATAGAGCTTTTTGCCACCCGTGGCCTGGCTGCTGCTATGAATGAAGTAAATAATAAGGAATTTTCATTATGAGAAATGCGGTTGATTACTTACTTTAGCGGTCTGACCTATCTTTTTTAAAATCCAATCTGTTTTAGTGGGATAAAGAAAATATATGGGATAAACAGCCCTGTAAAAGGTATCCGATGTATTTATAAACAAGCAACCTAACCTGATTATGAAGATCTTTTGTGTTGGCAGGAACTATGCCGCTCATGCACAGGAACTGGGCAATGATATACCGGATGAGCCGGTCATATTCATGAAGCCGAAAAGTGCTTTATTGCAGCCGCATACTCCATTTTATTACCCGGAGTTTACCAACGAGCTGCATTACGAATGTGAATTGGTCATCCGCATCAGTAAAAATGGTAAGTATGTGCAGGAAAAGTTTGCCGGCAAATATTATGATGCCATCACCACCGGCATTGACTTTACAGCAAGGGATATTCAGAATGAATTAAAGGCCAAAGGGCTTCCCTGGGAAAAAGCGAAAGCATGGGATAATTCGGCGGTTATTGGCAAATGGGTGCCTTTTACCGAAATTAAAAACCGCAAAAGCATCCAGTTTGGCCTCTACAAAAACAAAGAGCTGGTGCAGCAGGGCAATACAGCAGAAATGATACACAGCTTTGACAGCATTGTATCTTATATTTCTAATTTCTTCTCAGTAAATATCGGCGATATGATTTTTACCGGCACACCCGCGGGAGTGGGAGAAGCCGTAGTGGGAGATGAACTGGAAGGGGTGCTGGACGATATCAGTATGTTTAGCCTCGAAGTAAAATAAGCGTATTAAAAAGCATAGCATGAAGGTCATTCAAACAGGAATGGCCTTTTGTTTTTATGCTCCCTCTGAAAGCCTATTTTTGCGCATACAATTGTTTGTTACTGATGATTCCATTGCCTGTGTTATTAAATGCTTACCGGCTGATGGTGAACGCCGGCGCTATGGCTGCTACCTATGAGGCTAACCGTGCTGTATGCAAGTATGTGCATTCTACTTCACGCGGCCATGAAGCCATACAACTGGCTGCTGCCCTGCACCTGCTCCCGCAGGATGCGGTGAGCCCTTATTACCGGGATGAAAGCCTGTTGCTGGGCCTGGGTTTTACCCCCTATCAGTTGATGCTGCAATTGCTGGCTAAAGGCGAAGATATTTTTACAGGCGGAAGGGAGTACTATGCACATCCTAATTACAGGGAGCCGGACAAACCTCTGATACTGCACCAAAGCAGCGCTACAGGTATGCAGGCCATACCCACTACCGGGCTGGCGCAGGGCATACAATACCTGGAAAATTATTTACCGGAAAAATTAAGGAAAGGAGAAGGCGATAACCCGCCGGTGGTTGTATGCTCGCTGGGGGATGCAAGCGTTACCGAAGGGGAAGTAAGCGAAGCTTTGCAGGTGGCGGTGCTGAAGCAATTGCCGGTTATTTATCTCGTGCAGGATAATAACTGGGGTATCAGTGTGTCTGCCAGTGAGGCAAGGGCAATGAATGCGTTTGAAATGGTAGCGGGCTTTCCGGGTATGAAAAGGGTGCAGGTGGATGGTAGTGATTTTGAAGCATCCTGCCAGGTAATGAAAGAGGCATACGAATATGTGCGGAAGGAACGAAAGCCTTGCCTCGTCCATGCACAGGTTCCCCTGCTGGGGCATCATACCAGCGGAGTACGAAAAGAATTTTACCGCAGCGAAGAAGATCTGGCAGCCCACCTGGCGCATGATCCTGTACCTAAGCTCAGAAAAAAATTACTGGAGCGTGGTGTGGAGGAGGAAGAATTGCTGCGTATGGAAAAAGAGGCCAATTCTATAATAGCGGCTGATTTTGAAAGGGCAAAAGCGTCCCACGATCCTGATCCGAACACAGTGGAGGATTTTGTTTTTGCTCCTTCAGCTATAACGGCAGAAGCAGGGGTGCGGGCACCCGCCAATGCTGAAAAGATTA